>NZ_JAUBOX010000027.1:0-93468 GCF_036700445.1 Microcoleus sp. T3_B1 | reverse complement strand
GCCCAATCCGGTCACGACCTCACCCAACTCGCTCTTCATATCGAACCCAAATATCGCTTAGAAAATATTGTCCTGCCTGAGGAGCAAAAAACGCACTTGCGTGAAATCTGCGATCGGGCACAACATCAAACCAAAGTCCTGTCCGAGTGGGGGTTTGACAATCAGTTTTCGATGGGAAAAGGGATAAACGCGCTGTTTACAGGCGTGCCCGGAACAGGAAAAACAATGGCAGCCGAAGCGATCGCCCGCGAATTGCAGCTCGACCTCTATAAAATAGATTTATCCCAAATCGTCAGCAAATATATCGGCGAAACCGAGAAAAATCTCGATCGCATTTTCACCGCCGCCGCCACATCCAACGCCATCCTGTTATTTGACGAAGCCGATGCCTTATTTGGCAAGCGTTCCGAAGTCAAAGACGCGCGCGATCGCTACGCCAACATAGAAATCGGCTACCTCTTGCAAAAAATGGAAGAATATGAAGGCATCGCCATACTCACCACCAATTTAGCAAATAATATCGACGATGCCTTTACCCGCCGACTGAGTTTTATTATCGGATTTCCCTTTCCCAAGGAAGCCGAACGATACCAAATTTGGCAAAAGATATTTCCTGATTCAACCCCTCTCGGTGCAGATTTAGATTTAGAATTTATGGCACGTCGCTTCGAGATAGCTGGTGGAAATATCCGCAATATCGCCCTAGCAGCAGCATTTCTAGCTGCTGCTGAAAAGGCTGATGATGTCAGGATGTCCCATCTCATTCGCGCCACGCGCCGAGAATATCAGAAAATTGGCAAGATAATTTTGGATGAAGACTTAGGCAGTTATGCGTCGAGATAAACTGTTTGCTGGGAAGCATCCCGTTTTTGCGTTGAGATCCAATCTCTGCTTCAATCATCTGCAAAGTTTCCAGAAATGCCAAAAATACAACTTTTTACTTGTCGTATTTATCCACCCTCCCGAGTCCGGCGCGACCCGGCCAGACACTAACTAAAGACCAAAAAGGTCAAAGAGACTGGAACGAACTCTGGCAGCTTTTTGTTCATTTAGGAGCATTGGTAACAAGTTAAGCTAAGAAAGCATTTGTCAATCAGCAATTATGCTCAACATTTACTCGGATTTTGGGCATAAAACTGAGATTTGGGCGATCGAGGAATTATGCCTCCCATGATATTTATACCTACTCCCTCTCAAATCGTAAATTTTCCACTCCTAAAAAAGCAGTTTTTTTGAGTAATATTACTGATTGACAAATGCAATTAAGTCTTAACTTGTCACCAATGAGGCTGGTATAACGGCTGCTGTGTTGCCCATTTTCTCACACTTGCTCAACTTGATTTTTAATTCAATTTAGATACCGCAACTTGACTATTAAATCAATTCAGTTTTGTATCGGCTCAATAAGTAGGGGTAGCAGAGAAAAAAAAGTAAGCAGAGTGCACAAAGTGTCATAAAATAAGACACATGACGCAAAAGATTATTTCACGCCTACAAGTCATCCTCCAATATACTGCAAACCATCGACCCCCCAGGGATTGCAGACGAATCCATGCGTCATAAAGTAGAGCTTTTACTGAACCTCATAGAACAATTACAATTAAAAGTCAAAGACTTGGAGTCAGAGAATCAACGGTTAAAAGATGAAAACAACCGATTGAAAGGAGAGCAAGGAAAACCAGACATCAAAGCCAAGTCCAAAGGATTCAAAAGCCAGCACTCATAGCGAGAAAGAACGAAAAACGCCAAAAAAGCACAGCAAAGGCAGTAAGAAAGCCACAATTAAAATAGCTCGAGAAGAAATACTAGAATATCCTTGCATACCAACTACCAGCAGACGCAGAATTTAAAGGATACGAACAAGTAATCATCCAAGATATCAGCTTGGCAACCGACAACATATTATTTCGCAAACAGAAATATTACTCACCCTCAGTCGGAAAAACTTATGTAGCAGAATTACCAATGGGCTACGAAGGAGAATTTGGACCAGGAATCAAAGCCTTAATCATCAGTTTGTACGCTAGGGGGCAATATGACGCAAGGCAAACTACTGGAGTTTTTAGCCGATTTAGGTATTTCTATATCAGCGGGTTATTTATCCAACCTATTAATCAAAAACCAATGCCTTTTTGAAACCGAGAAACAAGAAGTTTATAATTCAGGACTAGCGAGTAGTCTGCAGGCAACACTTCGACCAAACTGGCGCGCGTGTAGGTGGAGTCAACCATACCACCAATATCATCTGCAACCCTTTATATACAGTCTACTTCACAACAGCTAATAAAGATAGACTGACTGTTCTCAAAGGATTACAGCCCGGACGAGAACTAAAATTTATTCTGAATCCACTGACATTCTCACTAATTGGGGACTTCAAAATCCCGACTAAATGGCAGAATGCTCTCAAGCTATTACCCCAAGGAACTGTGTTGAGTGAGGCACAGTTTAATCACCTACTCAATAAGTATGTACCCAAACTGGGCGCTCAACAAGTTACCCGGATTAGGGAAGCAGCAGCTATTGCTTTCTATCATCACCAAACAGATTGCCCAGTCGTACAAACCCTCTGTTGTGATGATAGAAAGCAATTCAAGTTAATCACTGCCGAGCGAGCGTTATGTTGGGTACACGAGGGAAGATATTACAAGAAGTTAATCCCGGTATTCGCTTGCCATCAAGTAATTTTAGGGCAGTTTATCGAAGATTTTTGGGATTATTATCGGGAATTATTAGCTTACTCATACGCTCCCAGTCCCGAAGCTGCACAGCCTTTAAAGGCTAAATTTCGGCTGCTTTTTGAAACTCCGAGTGGCTAGGAATTGTTGGATGAGCGCAAAGAATTAACTGCTGGAAAAGCATTCGAGTTGCTGAGAGTTTTAGAGCATCCTGAATTACCTTTACACAATAATCCGGCTGAGTTAGCTGCCAGAACTATGGTGCAGCGGCGTAATATTAGCTATGCAACTGGGACGATTGAAGGTACTCAGGCATGGGATACTTTTATGTCTCTTGTTGCTACTACTCGTCAGTTGGGAATCAGTTTTTTTGATTATGTGCGTGATCGAATTTCTCAACTTGGAGTTATTCCCTCTCTATCTACTATTATTCGCTCCAAGTCTTCTCTTCATCCCTTGGGCTTGTCTTGGCAACTAGATTAACTGTTACCCCTACTTATTGAGCCGATACTCAGTTTTTGTTAAAAACGCTAAAAAATAGCTAATTTTTGCGTCAGCTAAAGTCAGGCATTTGCTGTACAAAATCAGGTGTTTGCTGTACAAAAGAGCGTCAGAATACAGGTATTTGCAGGGACTGCACCATACCTGTTTTGATCGGAAAATGTCCAGCAAAAGCCTGCATTGGCCTGTAAAATTACTGCTTTTTTGTGCTGTTCATGCCTTGACCTGTTGGGACTGGTTATGGCTGTTCTTGATTAGTAGCAAGCAATGTTTTTGCGATCGCAAACCATAATTTTATAGTGCTGACAAAAAATAATGCACCCTTATGAATGGGGCATCCTAGGTGTCAAGGGGCTTGATTTTTACCCGCTCTTCGACTGTGCCGGCTGCTCACATTGCTCCTGTTGTTGTGACAACTTCGTAGCAGCACTGGCGTCAATTCCTCCCGTCACACCTGGGTAACGAGCGATCGGCTTGAGCGACAGCTCGATCGCCCACGACGGAGCTCATAGAATCAAACAGGCTCACGGCTACCAATCTGGCGCCGTAGCTTCAGCTATTGAGGAGGATTTTGCAGAGGCAATCGACGCGCACCTTTCTTGCATCGGTCGATATTGTGGCGATAGTTGGCAAGACGCAATTTGAAGAGTTTAAGCAGCTATAGTTATTTCAAATAAAAATGAGACACTAATTTGCACAATAAGCGCGAATAATCTCATCAAGAGATGTGGCAGAATGCGAATACATTATAGCTCTCTTTAATGCACTAAAATCATGCTCAATATCATTTAAGTCAGGAGAGTATTTTGGTAAAAAAAGTATCTGATGACCTGCTTCCTCCACCAGGAGTCTAATTGCTGTCTTACGATGAATCGGTGCATTATCCATGATTAATATTGATGGTATTGTTAAAGATGGCAATAAATATAAAGCTAACCACCCTTCAAAACTTTCTGCATTCAAGCTCCCTGTAAAGACCATAGGTGCAATCAAGTCCTTGTTTTCTTTTCTTCTTCCTGCTACTAAGTTTTCTCTTTTTCCCCGTTTTCCTTGTCTATCTCCATATACTTTTTTTCCTTTTTTTGACCACGCATAAACACAAGCATGAAACTCTTCAAATCCTGATTCATCAATAAATACAAGGCTTTTACTACCATTAACTTTAATTAAATTTCTCAGTGTTTGGTAGTATTTTATTCTTTCTTCTCTATTCCTTTCTTTATAACGAAATTCTTTTTTTTTCTCGTAATTTTCATTTTCTTTAAAGCATAGCATATGGCACTCGCTCTCACCCCGAATTTCCTTGCTCTTTCTATTAATCTTGCTTCGGGATTTTCTTCTACATCTTTTCTGAGTGCTTCCCAGTCTATCTTTCGCTCACGGTGTTCTACCTTGGTGGCTCGAAGGTCTTCCCTCCCTAGCCATCTGTATATTGTTGCTCTTCCTACTTTAAACAGGGCAGCGGCTTTGGTTATACCCCCTCCATTTTCCACATAATCCACTACTCTTTTTCTCAAATCTAGACTGTATGCCATTTTTCGGCTCCGAGTTAACAATTTTTCTTGATTTTACATCATCTTGCATTTGTCTCACATTTATTTGAAATGACTATAAAAGGTGATGGGCGATCTCATAAAAACGCATATTGCCAAAAGTTTTCCTAGGTCTGCCGCTCTTTGATTTTTCCTTGCTAACCACGGAGAAACCAGGAGCGATCGGCTTGTTGGGCAGTCTGATTGCTCCTGGTTGATTCCCCGATAACTCGATAGGGAATAAGAAATTACTATTTCTATAAATGGATAGGCGGGGAAATTTGATTTCCTTGACCGGCGTTGCAACGATTACAGACTCTCTCGCCCTTAAGACACCTTAGAGAGTCTGCTCTTAACCTGCCTTCATACCAACAGTCTAGCCGATTGCAAAGCGCGGGTCCGACAACAGCAATTTATGCAACTGTCAAGGCTGACATAACGGCTGCTACGCTGCCAATTTATTCGCACTTATGAAACTTGATTTTTAATTCAATTTAGATACCGTAACTTGACTATTAAATCAATCCAGTTTTTGTTAAAAACACTAAAAAATCACTAATTTTTGTGGAGCGCTAAAGTCAGGCAAGTGCCGTATAAAGTCAGGCATTTGCTGTAGAAAAACAGGTAGAATTCAGGCTTTTGCAGGGACTGCATTCTCTCTGATTGTATCGGAAAATATACAGCAAACGCCTGAATTGTTAGGTCAAATTGCTGCTTTTTTGTGCTGTTCGTGCCTTGACCTGTTGGGACTGGTTATAGTTGTTCTCTCTCGGTAGCAAGCAATGGTTTTGTGATCACAAACGGCGACTTTATATTTCAGATATAAAAATAATGCACCCCATGAATAGAGCTTACTATCTGTATTAATAAGGTGAAGAACTATAACGACCATTGATAACTGAAAGTCGATCGACTGCTGTAAACCAAGCGGTCGTTCCCTCACGACTGCTGTAAACCAAGCCCGCCGTTTCCTCACGGCTACTGTAAACCAAGCGGTCGTTTCCTCACGGCTACTGTAAACCGAGTGCGTAGGAGGTCACGGAACTTCGAGCACAAGATTGAATGAAAGTGGAGGGAGCGAATAATTCGCATAATTCGCAATCTTTCATCCAACCTTCGTAATTATTCGGTTATTGGGCCTCTCACGAATGAGAATAATTTGCGGTCGAATAAAAGAAACAGCTTTCCTTTATTTCAAACATCGGACGATCGTCCGTTGTTAATGACGAAGGTCGAGCGCTCGAAAGGCGGAGTATGCGTTGACTTTTACAGTTGCCAACACGATAGCCCTCGACTGTAAGTAGCGATCGCTCGCAACACAGGCATTTACAGTATAAAGTCAGGTAGTTGCTGTACAAAAGAGCGTGAGAATGCAGGCATTTGCAGGGACTGTACTCTACCTGTATTTACCCGAAAATATCCTGCTTTCCGTCTGCATTTTACTGTTCCTTTACTGCTTTTTTGTGCAAGGACTGCCTTTGCTTGCTGAGGCTGGTTACGGCTGTTCTCTCTCGGTAGCAAGCAATGTTTTTGCGATCGCAAACCATGATTAATTAGTGCTGAGACAAAATAATTTACCCTTATGAATGGGGAATCCTAGGTGTCAAGGCGCTTGATTTTTAGCCGCTCTTCGGCTGTGCCGATTGCTCACATTGCTCCTGCTGTTGTGGCGGCTTTTGTGGCAGCACAGGCATCAATTGCCACAACTTTCCCATCGCACTTGGGTAGCGCGATCGATCGCATTGCTCGCTCTCTTGTTAGCCAGCTATCGCGGTCAGACGTTTAATCGTCCTTCCACTGCGATCGCCTCAGTCGCTATAATTCATACAAACAAATTAAATTAAGTTAGAGTTGGGTATGGTCAGTCTCTACTTTGATAAACCCTCTAATAGCCCTCTCCAATTGGAGGGGATAAAATCACCTGACTAGCGGTTTTTAATTACAGTTGTTAACTTGTATCTTGGCAAGAGACTTTTACTGATTAAAAACTATGAAAACTTTACCGGAAGTCAAATCTAGAGAGCTGCTATCCAACCATATTCACATTCGCCTCACTGACTCAGACTACAATCAAATCAAAGCAAGAGCAGAGCAAGTAAATTTGAGCATGAGCGACTTCATGCGCCGTGCAGCTTTGAGGAGAACCATGCCACGCCCTCTAGCTGCATTTGACTTAAAAGCCTATCAAGTTTTATGCAAGATTGATGCCCAACTTAGAATTGCAGGAAACAACCTCAATCAACTTACTAAAGCTTGCAATAGTGCTGTGGCATTGAGAGAACCCGTTGTTGTCAATACAGGACTCTTAGAAAGCGTACAGCAACTCATTCGAGAAAACGGGGGTGCAATTAAAGCTATGGTTGCAAACCTCGCCAAATCTACAGTACGCTAATTATTAACAAGCCTGGGCTTTACCGCCTGAGCAATCGATGCTGTGCAACTGACGCTTTTTCGGTTATGATTGGCAAACAAATCAAAGGTACAGGCTTTCGGGGCTGTCTAAACTACGTGCTGGGCAAAAAAGACGCCACTCTAATTGGCGGTACTATGTGCGGACAGACTCCTGAAGAACTCGCTGCTGAATTTGGCATCGCCCGACAACTAAGACCTAACCTGAAAGTAGCAGTTTTTCACGCCACTTTATCTGTTGCAAGCACCGAAAAACTAGAAGATTCTGAAGAAAATGACCAGCGCTGGCTGGCTATCGCAGCCAACTACATGAAAGCGATGGAATTTGACAACAACCAGTATGCAGTTGTCAAACACAGCGATACAGAACACGACCACATCCACATCGTCGCCAGTCGCATTTGCCTAGATGGAGGTGTTGTTGACGATAGCTGGGATTATTACAAAAGCCAAGAAACTATTCGCCAACTCGAACGGAACTACAACCTGGAAACTGTTACACCCAGTTGGGAAACAGACAAGCGAGCTCAGACTACAGGAGAACACAGGCAATTAAAAAACAAGGGAAACAAGAGCGTCAGGGTGCAATTGCAAGACCTAATTGATGAAGTTACCCAAGACAACCCAAGTATGCCAGAATTCGTTGAGCAGTTGCAGCAACAAAGCGTAGAGGTACAAGTCGGATTGACTCGAACTGGAATCGGCTTCAGTAAAGGCATTTCTTACAATTTAGATGGAGTCGCTTTAAGTGGCACTCAGTTGGGTAAAGCCTACACTTTTTCTGGATTGCAGAAGCATCGAGGCGTTAGCTATGACAAAGGGCGAGATAACGCCCTAATTGAGGCTTTAATGCAGCCACAACACTTAGCTATCGCCCCCAGTGAGGCAGAGGAAAATGAGCTAGAGTCGTCACAATCCGAGTTAGCAGCAACCGCGCCTGCAACTCCTGCAATTCCTGCAACACCAAATGAGTTAGAGTTGTCACAATCTGAGTTAGTAGCAAGCGCGCCTGCAACTCCTGCAATTCCTGCAACACCAAATGAGTTAGAGTTACAACTGTCAATCCTGCCTGAAAGGAATGAAACTCAGTGGCAAAAAGTGCGATCGCATCTAGCAGTCGAGTACAGTTTACCTTTTGAATTGCTTGATTTATTACACTCTCATTCTTGGTTGTATGCCAACTCAGAAAAAGCTGTCTTTACGGCACGGACGCTTGAGGGGGAAGCCAGCTTCGCTTTTGTTTTAGATGAAAGAGGCAACTTTACTACAAGCCATCCCCTGTCATCTGAAGCTGCTTTCTGGGTAGCCACTACTGGAGAAATTGAGCGAGCTGTGATTGCTTGTAACCCAATCGAAGCCCTTTCAATTTTGCTTATTGAACAGGAAAATAGCCAGGATAACTCTACACCACCACCCACAATTTACCTAGGAATTGAACGAGCTTCACAACTGCCTATACAATTCTTACAAGAACTCGATAGCGTTATTATAGCGATTGCCGAAAATTCTCAGCTCGCTCGAAATGCGAGCGCGCTGCTACCGAACGCAGAACTTGTTAATCCACAGTCAAGTTGGAATGATATCTGGATACAATTAATTGAGCAAGAACAGCAAACTCATAAACAAAATAACCAACAGTATAAACGGCGCATCCAAGAAATTGAATTGGATTAGTTATGGTTCCCTGACAAAGTGAGTATTGTCTAATAAAAATGCTACTTAACAAATTTTCTACTTGCAACCTAAATTACTCATAGCGCTGCCACTAAGTATTACCAATTTATGAATAGATTTATTTATCAACTATTTTTCCTGATTTGGCTAAGTAACTTGAGACGGCGCTTGCTCATTTTTTTTGTGAGCCGACCTTGATAACAATAAATTATTTATACGTTTTTTCGTAAAATTTAGTACAAAAAAAAATGAGCGCTGTCGCGCCAAAAAATAAAGTATCGGAGATAAAAAATGGAAGTCTCACAAACCAACACCTACTACTTCAATAATTTAACCTTCGTCCACCAAACAGAAAACCAACTGTACATTATGGACCGGCAAACAACACTTGTCTTGAATTTTCAACAAACAAGCTATCAAACGATCGACAAAATAATCCACGCTCTGCGACTTTTGAGAGACAAAAAAGTCCGAGACAGAAAGTCAATTATCGAGCAAGAGCTGCTGGCCTTAAACTTCCAATTCCCTCTCGAAAGCAGCAACCGTAACAACAACGACACCAAAAATGGTAGCAGCAATGGTAGCAGCCACGACAGCCACAAAAACTGCGATCTAAAAATCGACTGGTAATTAAATGATGCCGGAGAGATAAGTTTGTTTCTCCGGCAGCCAATAGCAAACATTTTTCGCCACATCCAAAAATGGTCTTCCTCTCATAGCACCATAGGTGTATCTCCTGCACTAAGAACAAGCCGATATGTTCGAGTCGTCGGGCGCAACACTACGTCGGCTGCACAATCATATTTGGACGAAAGGCTTCTTCTGATCTAAAAAAGGTCGAGGGGCAAAGTTTTGTGGCGCTGCCCGAGAACATCGCTTTCAGATGAATAGCGTATATACTTGAAATAAAACTATCGAAGATATTAAACACAACGAGTCAGTACAGCTATGTCTGCTAAAGATGTCTTTCACGAAGTCGTTAAAATCGCTCTCCAGAAAGATGGATGGCAGATTACTCACGATCCATACACTTTACAGGCAGGAACTCTAGAACTTTACATCGACTTGGGTGCCGAAAAGGTGGTGGCGGCCGAAAAAGACGGACAGAAAATTGCCGTTGAAATTAAAAGCTTTATTGGCCCGTCCAAAATCTCCCAGTTTTACACAGCTTTAGGACAATTTATTAGTTATCGAGCAGCTTTACAACAACAAGAAACTGACCGCACTTTATACCTAGCTGTACCCAGCAATGTCTACGATAGTTTTTTCACAATGGGGTTTATTCAGTCTTTAATTCAACAAAATCAAATTCATTTAATTGTTTACGATATAGAGCAGGAGGCGATCGCACAATGGCAAATGTAGACCTTTATAGGCAGCACATCCAAAATCTGCTCTCCCAACACGCTAGTCTTGTGTGGGATGAGCGAATTCAGGCTCAAACTATCTTTGATACCGAGCGCGATCATTATCAATTAGTATATGTGGGCTGGCGCAATCAGCGGCGAATTTATGGCCCGGTTTTGCACCTGGATATTATCGACAATAAAATTTGGATTCAGCAGGATGGAACCGAGGTAGGTATTGCCAACGAACTTGTAGAATTAGGAGTTCCTAAGCAAGACATTATACTTGGCTTTGACCCCCCTAATATGCGAAAATTAAGTGAATTTGCAATCGGATAAATTACGCTTAAATGTTAAAAAATTAGCTTTTTTGAAGGCTAAATTTTTAATACTGAACCGCTTTCGTCAGCTTGTATAATTTTTGCCACTGGGTGTTATATTTCGTACTTAAACTTAACACCCAGTTGCTTGTGGATAATTACTGTATCTATTGCTTTCGCCAATGCGCCTCAACTCCTCGCCCCCGACATTCCAAACGCCCCGCATCCCTTTCCCGGCGCAATAGACGGCGAATCAAATCAATTCCCACTGTGGGACACCGTTCCTGCAATTCCCTAATAGAGAATTCTTGAGGCAAATTGTTAATCGCATCCAATACGATCGCCGTTTTAGTTCCTTTTGCGGATGTAACATATCCTACCCGCTGCTCAAACTCCCGATAAGCTGATAGCAGCATGACTCCCAAGAAATACTCCCACCAAGGTAACAGGTTATGCTGCCCTTCATGCCATCCTTGGGAAGATTGGTAAAGCGTATCGTAATAGCTTTCCTTAGTTCTCTCCACAATCCGTTCTAAGCTAATAAATCGCCCCACCTCATAACCGGCTTTGTATAGCAGCAACAAAGTCAGCAACCTTGCCATCCGCCCGTTTCCATCTAAAAATGGATGAATGCACAAGAAATCCAAAATATAAGTTGGAATCAGCAATAAAGGTTCTATCTCGCCCGATTCCCAGAGGCGATTAAACCGTTCTTGCAGGCGTTCCATTGCCGCAGGAGTAGCATAAGCGGGAGTAGGTTGAAACCTCACCACTTTAGTCCCATCAGGATAAGTAGCGCTAATTTCATTATCCACTGTTTTCCAGCGCCCGCCTGTATTAACAGCAAATTGGTAAAGGTCGCGGTGCAGTTGTAAAATAACCCCTGTACTAAAAGGAATGTGGGTATAACTGGTGTGAATTGTAGTTAGCACGTCCCGATAACCCGCAATTTCTTGTTCTGAACGATCGCGCGGCGTTGTTTTTTCAGTTACTAATTTCTTAATCCGTTCTAGCGGCACAGTAATGCCTTCAATGCGGTTAGAAGATTCGGTACTCTGAATAACCGCAGCTTGGCGCAAAGTGCCTAAAACTTGTGGGGCTTGTTGTTTGAATAACTCCTGCTTTCCCTTGTATTCTCCAACTAAGCGAATCGTTTGCAGAAGTCTTTGGTTGAGCTGTTGACTTTCAATGAACCCCTCTTCAAATGACAGCATATCTATTTGATCTCCTTTGTATTAATTATAAACATTTATTGCAGTCAATAACTCGGATATTGCGGGCGCTCGCATCAAAACTTTGAAACCCGATCGCAAGCAGAACCGACGCCAAATCCAGGTAAATAAGTAAGGCGATAGTTGGTTTTAGCCATAGCCCTTGCCTCTCTTGTTGTCCAAGGTTTGACGCTCAGCAAATCGGGTTCAGTTTCCAGTTGCTTTAAATAAGAGCGATCGCCCGTTACTTCAGCAATTGCCATAGCCACAAATTTGCAACAGCTCAAAGGAGCCTGAACCACCTGCTTTTCAGTAAACCTAACCACAATCCAATTCCACTCTAAGAATAATTGATTGCGGCGCATATCGCTGTCAGCATCGCAGCAGTGAGTGGGCTTCTTAGATTTGCCAGCATAAGGTTCATCAATCTCGACATCAATTCCGAGTCCAGATGGAGTGTGAATTACAGTAAAATCTGCTGAATAGCTCCTCTGAGATAACGGAATTTTAAACTCTGCTGCTTGGACAACTTCCTCGAAATATTGCTGTAAGTATTGCAAAAAGCGTTGTTCACTCACTCCTTGCCGAGCTTGAGATGTGCCATTAGGACTAACGCGAAGTGACATCAAATCCTTGAGCAATCGATTTCTGTGCTGTAAGTCAATTTTTACACTTGTAAAAACTGTCTGCAACCCTTCTTTTCCTAGCTTAAAACTAGAAAATTCCTGCTGTTTGTTGGATAACGTCTCTTGTTGGGATAATCTTTTTTGTTGGGATAATATCTCTTGTTGGGATAATATATTTTGTTGATTGTACTCAAGAACTTGCTGCTTATACCTGGATAGCATTTTTTGACGGCAACCAAACACATAACTATAAGCAGCCGCAATTAAACATGAATAAGCAGCTACTACCAACAGCATTTCCCACCACAGCCAACCCCACGATATAGCAATCAGCGGGAAAGCGATCGCACCATACAGCCAAGACACCCAAATTAACCACAGCAACTTGACAGGTAACACCACAGGTGGTTGAGGCGGAGTCAGCAAAACAACAGGTTTCCCGAATTGTTGAGTTTCTTGAAGTTGGGATGAGGTGGCACAACTAGAAGTTGCCTCTGGCAAAGGATATTGATGGCAGAACTGCATTACCACTTTTGGGTAAAAAACTATAGGATAATTCATAACTTTAAATACTCCTTTTTTTAAGAGCGCGGTCGCGCTATTTTTAAGAAATTTTTTTGAATTGTATGCAAAAAATCACCCAGTCAAACTCACAAAATTTAACTCATTCTCAACCAGTTAGCAAAATACAAAAGGACAAACAAATCTCTCTTAAATCCGACGCGGCAACAATGGCTGCGCTTACTCAACTCGAAGAACGCCGCGATTATTATCACACCTGCATCAACGGAGGATACTAAGCATGAATTTAGCCACAGCGACGCTTGCTCAAAGTTCAATAACTGCGGCTCAACTTTGGCATCAACTAGAGTCAGCAGAAAGCTCAGAAGAAATCGATCAACTGCTGCAATCCCTTTGGCAAACCCAAGAAACCCAGGAACTTGCTGTTGATGCCCATGCCGACTTAGCCGACCAAATTGATGCCGAAATTGCAGGAATTACCGCCCGGATGCAGTATTTGATAGAACTGCATTCAAAAGCTATCAACAAACTCCAGGGGTGGAGAGAGCGCTTAGATAAAACCGTTCTCTACTTCAACGAGTGTGGCGTGTTAACTTCTGAAGTTATCGGCAAACACCGCCGCATTACTGTTAAGGAAAATCCACCTACCTGTGAAGTTTTGATTGACTCATCTCAACTGCCAGAACCTTATCGCCGAGTCGAAACCAAAACCGTAATTTCTGCCGACAAAAAGGCGATTGCAGACGCTTGGAAACAAGGAATGCCTGTAGATGGCACTAGGGTTTTCCGCAAGCGCAAAGTGGTCTACAGCTTGCTTCCCGGTAACAATTTGCACTCTCTTCAAGCCAACCAGACGCTTGAGAGTCGTTCTTCGGAAAAAACGCAGCTCAAAAAACGGCGTTAGCCATCTTTTCAGGTGTCAGAAATGCCTTGCTCTGACACCTGAATTATAGCCTTTCTCAGGTAAATGAGGTATATACCAAGGCTTGAAAATCCTGATATTCAGATAATCTTGTGTACCTCCTATCCGTGAGAAAAGCTATAGTAGACACCTCCGACTTAGACTTGCCTGAATTAGACATTTCCGAATTAGAATGTGAAACGCTTGTTTTGTTTGTAAGAGCGAAGACTTAATTTCGGTCGGTATCTCTTATAAATCAATCCAGTATTGAGGGTTCTCCACTTGTTCTTCGGTGACGTTGAACAACTTTGATGCTCTACCTTTAATAACCCCGTTAGCATCTAGGTTCAAACCGCCAAACTGCTGACTGTTTTCACCTTCTCCCAAAGCAACGCGAGCAAGTGCATCGCTATCGCTATCATAGAAATAATCCCGTTGGCTTTCCATAGCCGTAGTTGTGCGAACTACTTTCACTTTTTTTCTCCATATTGGGATTGTCATTCTGATTGTAACACGCTACTTCTTTCTTCTAAACCCCTCCAATTGGAGGGGGTAAATATCATTCAGTAGCAGGAATTTTTGAAGGAAAAACCTTGTCAAAATCTGGACTATTACTGTGCGTAAGTCCTAAAAATGTAAAAACTAGGATTCAGGAGCTAATCAATGAGCAGAAGAAAACTTACCCCAGAACATCGCTCCACAGAATGGGTAGCTGGGGAAGGACTAAAAATCCCAGTCTTTGATATGTCCTTGGCTGACGGTAGAGCACAAGGGCGGTACCAAGCTGAATCAGAAGTGCTGCGTAACTCCCTGCTTGAACTGCTTTTTGAACCTGAAGAATTAGCATCCCTAACCATCGTTAAACCAGACCCAAATGATAGCAGCTTCGACCCTCTAAAAAACATCGACTTTGGAGATGGCATTGGCAGAAGAGTTGCTTTCAGCTCCGGCAAAAATGTGTATTTTGCAGACAAAGAACTCTCAACCAAACTGTTGAGCGTATTCAAAACTCAACCCGACCACGCCTGTCGCTACGGCTCACTGCTAGTTAGCAGTTGCAACCAAGGAGCCAAATTGTTAGATAGCTCCCTTGACGGCGAAACCTTGCGACTCAAAATTGTTGATTCTCAAAGCGATGACCAAAGTGAAAAAGCGAAAGCTCATAAGTGGCAAACCGGAGACTGTCACGGTAAAATTTCACCGGCACTAGCCCAACAATTAGGAGGGAATTACAACCGACCTTTTCAATTCAGATTTGCCTGGATGCAGGAATGGGGACAAGAAGACTGCCACACTCCAGAAATTAGCTTTCTTGCCAAAGGAACGCTGTTGCCTGATGCTAATTTAACCTCCGACTTGGATTATGATATCATCATGGATCGCTCCTCTATCAAAGGAGTTGCTAAAGAGCAATTAGCTGAACTTATCCCCTGTGGTGACTACGAATTTCCCAAAGCTATACTAGGAAATCGAGGCAACGCCAAAGTAACTGAATACGAAAATTCCTGGCAATTTTCGATTTGGTATTCTGAACCAGCTATTCAGGCTGACATCGCGACACCGACCAAAATTGAAGCCCAAAAGCTAGCTGACTTGCAAAATAACCGGCTGCAACTTGCCAAATACTTAGTGGAGCAGCACGACAAAAAAGCTGCTTTTCAATCTAGCCTTCACGAAGACAGCAGCGGATTAGAAGACGAAACAGATGAAAAAGCCCAACGCAACGAATCCCGGCTAATTTCAATTTTGAGGAACGACAAACTCGGTCAACTCCTCGACTTTCCCAAAGTCGTCGATTTCATGCAAGAACAACTGGCTAAAAAGTGGAAAGACTTAGCAATTAAAGGAACAATTCATCATGGTTCAGCAATGGCTCAACCTTGTGAAAACCTCCAACCCGGTACAATTGTTGCCCCCCACTTGCGACACGGCACAGAAGTTATCGTTACCCGATACCCAATTGTCAGTAAAGATAACATCCGTCGCTACACAGTAGACAACAAAAGCCATCGCGCATTAACGCAGTACAAAGGGTGCGTTTTCATTCGCTCTGACCAAGCCATGCAGCATCATCAATGCGATTTTGACGGCGATCAATTAGTGATTACGCCTGCTTCCCGAATGCCCAATATCGCCTCTGAAACCAGGCACGCTAATCAAGAGAATGAGTACGATGCAGTTGAGAAGCGAGAGAAAGTTGACTACAATAAAGCTACCGATAGTGATGGCGATCGCAAGTATACCAAATTGCGGCAAATTGCCGTAGCGATCGCCCAAAATAAAATCGGCTGGGTGGCTACCTTAATCGGGAGAGTGCAATCATCAGCAGCAGAACCGGGACAGCCAGAAAGTTTATTCAATCAACAGAAGCGGCAGCTTCTTGGAAAGCTATTTGATGCCCTGCAAATTGAAGTGGACAGTCCCAAAAGTGCTACTCGTACCGAAGACCACCACCCCACCTTGTTGTCCAAGGCTAAGCAGTGGTCAGAACAGCACCCAAGCTACCTATTTGACTACAAAGACGACCCCAGGCTTTACAAAACCGTGCCATTACCTATAGGAGACGGCACCGCTATCAATTGCATTGCTAGGGAGGCTGTTAACCCAGAGTGGGAACCGACTCGTCTAAAAAGCCGCCACCGCGACGAGTTTCGCTACCTGTTCGAGTCTCCTTCTGACGTAGATGAGCGAGAAAATTGGGAGAAACATTATGTCAGGTGGGCGCAAGATATTAAGGAACGCTATCGAGAAAGGATGGGCGAAATTCACTTGGAGTGCGGCGGCGATTCTAAGGCAATTAAAGAAGCCGTCAGCAAGTTATACGAGAGCTTAAGAGCCGATGTGACCGAAGCTTGGACTGACCCTGAAGAACGGTTTTTAGCTGCTAGTGCTATGTGGCACGTCGAAACCGCAAATCCCAACTTAGAAGTCCCTCGCAAAGCTTGTAAGGAACTTTCTCGCCAACTGCTGATTGAATTCAACCTTGAACCTGAGTACGAGCGACTCCACGAAGCAATGCCAAAAGACACTTACGTTCTGAGTGTCCCTTTCGAGGAATTTGAACTCGACGGCAGCAATAAGACTGTCAGGGATAAGAAGCGACAGCCAGTTGGCAAAGACTTAGCGGGACATTGGAAAGAATTGTTAGACAGCAAAGGCATTAAATATGAAGCAACTTTGCATCCGAGCCTGCCAATGGTCAATTTTGCCTTAATTGAACCCAGCGACAAACTGGTGGGAATTCTTGAGAAGAAGTTTTGCGAAAATGTCAACGACATCGACAGTTTAGACTTAACTTACCGCGATGGTCTTGGTCGCACCAAAGATGTGAGTTCACGCATTGTAGCTCCTGCAGATTATACTTGGCTTGAGTCCCAAAACCAAACACCTAAAGCAGCATTGGTTCTCAACCTATTTACGGATGAAATTTGCCAGCAATTGCAAACCTTTCAGTTTGACAGAGCGGAACTGATTGGGCAGAAGTACAATGACTTGAAAGATGTTGACTTTAGCAGTCCAAAATGGAGGCAGAAAACATTGACTTTTGAGGTTGGCTCTGTTAGCGGTAGCGGTTCGAGGCGCGACGGTAGCCCTATTGTCCTCCTTGACGGACAAGAATTAGCCATGTTCTCTGCTAATTCACCTAAATTGCCGATCGGCACTACCTTTGAGGCCACTATTGAACCCTCGCCTAAAGGTAGTGCTCTAATCTTAAACATCAACCCTAGCTCTGTGCGACTAATTGAATCAGTTGAGGAACTTTCAGAAGTCGCGCCAACTCCTTGTCAAGAGCGATCGCAATCCGTATCCCCAACCCCTCGTCAAGGGCGATCGCCATCCGTATCACCAACTCCTGCTCAAGGGCGCTCGGCATCCGTACCGCCAACTTCTTCTCAAGAGCGCTCGCCGTCTCAACCTGAAGACATTGCTGCAATCCCCGTCCACCTCTCACAACTGCTGAAGGATGCAATTTCTGAAGCATATAACCAAACTGGAGCAACTAAAATCCTTGTCAGGGAATAACTTTTGATTTGGCAAGGAATAGCCAGGAACTCGGTGTGCTGGGACGGCAGCGAATTAAGTCGTTTATGTTGTCGGCTTACGAAGCATTTGAAACTATGGAGATGTTGCCATGAGTTATGGTGTTGTTGATACTAAATCTTTGCTTAATCTTGCTTTAGAGGGGCAATCTGAGGAGTACAGGCGCAAAGTTTTGGAGTTGGCTTTTAAGGGAAAAATTGAGCCAACTGACCCGATCTTTTTGATTTTGTTGGCTATTGGTCGATTGGAGATGCTGATTCAAGAGAGTCCGAAACCAGAGGATTTTGAGTTAGCGTGCGATCAGTGGGTGGGACGGATTAATAAGACTCTGGCGACTTATGAACGCGGGCGGGGGGTATCCTGTTGACAACGTTGGGTATTGGTGCTTTGATAGGATTGGTTTACTCATGTAATACTACCTTAAGTTCAGGTTAGATATTTAGCTGAGTTAATAAGACAATCAAACAAAACACTCTAGGAGATTGAGGTGTCAATATGTCTCTTGTATCTAAAGAGCAGTTAGAACAATACGCCCAGACGATGGTTTATGGTGCGAAGGATAGCTTTACGAAAATTGCTCAAAAAGGCTATCAAGATCATGGAATTGGTCTGATTTTCGTGGGTGTGCATCTAGATGAAAACAACTGTATTGACATTGACATATCAGAGTTGGCTTATGTTCCGAGAAGCGACTTACCTAAATTTGCTAATAACGATAGGGAGATTATTCGCCTGGTACAAGCAAAGATGGATGAAATAACAGATCCATCTGAGCAAATTCTTGTGGCTTTTTCTGGCTGTGGTCAAAGTGTTCTAGTTACCGCAAATCTTAAAATTTCTAGCACTGATTCAAAGGATTACTTTAACCGAGCTAGTCTTGATTTTCAGAGGGGTGATTTAAGGGCAGCAATAAAAAACTTAAGTGCAGCAATCCAGCTAGATCCTAATTATGCTGAAGCTTACTACAGCCGAGGCTATATGAAAAATGAGCTAGGTGAACATAATAGTGCTCTGGAAGACTACACCCGTGCTATTCAACTTAAAGCTGATTACGCGGATGCTTATATGAATAGGGCTACTACCTTTTATCAATTGGGGGATATTCAAAAGGCTGTACAGGATGGCAAGATTACCCAAAATCTTTTTCTTAACCAGAACAATAGGCAGTCAGCCCTTCGAGCAAATGCTTTTCTGAATCTTCTCGGTTGTAGAGATTACGATCTAGTTGAGCAACCAAGGTTAGAATCTGTGTACGATTCTTTCAAAAGTCAAGATGATTTAATTGATCAGCTAAAAAAAAGTGGCAAAAGAATCTCTAAAGCAAGGTGTATCACACAAATTTTTCCAGAAGATGGTGCTTTGCTACAGTGTATGCCAGTAGGAAACAATCTCTCTATCGGGGCACAATTGGAAAAAGATTTAGATACCCCGTCTAAAAATATCTGGTGTCTCCTTCCAATGGTTGACTCCACTGACAAAAGCTTGTCATCAAAACCTGCAAGTTATGAGCTTGTAAAAGAGCATTTAGAAGAGTTTATTGTTTGCACAAAGGCTTGTCTCGCTGCTTATAAAAAATTAAATGGAACCTATCCAAATGTATGTTCAGCATCAATTGATCCTTGGTTAGCTAGTAATTACATGGCTGTGTTTTACTCGATGGAGAATCAGTGGGATGTTGAGTGTAAAGGAGTAGAAGTTGATCCTAATAAATGTTGGCTAGAACTGGAAAAGAAAATTATAGTTGTAGGAGAGAGAGAACAAGAGAAAACCCTCGAATCCAATCCCTCCAGTAGTTCAAGCTTAACGAATTTTGAAAATCCATCCGACTATAGTAGTGAAAACAAAGTTAAGAAACTGATTGCTTTAGGGGTTGGATCTTTAGGCGCAGTTCTCTTACTTTCTGGAATCTGGTTTATAGCTCTAATTTGTCTCGGATTAGCTTGTTTTTTATGGCAGAGTGTCTGAAGTTACATCAGGCAAAACCTGCTTTCTAATAGAGTTAACACTTGTATTGTGAAATATGCAATTTTCTGATTTTCCTAGTTTCATACAACTTTTCCGTCCTACATTTATGTAACTCCCCGCGACCCATCACTCGTTTGTAAATGCCACCCGGTTAACTCCTAAAACTGCTGGATTCGGGTTATTGGGGCAATTTCTCGGTATATAGTGACCTGAGACTAAATTCCATTGGAGAAGAGCAAGTATCACTCGATCGCAGAAATGGTGTAAGTCTTGATATTTTTGGATTTTTTCCAGAGAATTTGAGCCAGTTATATTCCCAGTATGTACGATCTCATTGCGAATATTGGTGAAATCCCTACTAAACTCACCAGAAATGATGCTATTGCTGTCACATAATCTTGTCAATATTTCATTAAAAGAGGCTTTTTTTCCACGGTTTGCACCACTCAACCACTCAAAATTATTGTCACGAATTTGCCGAAAAACTCCACTGAGACAGCCAACGTTTAGTGCATAATTATAACGCAATACTTCCAGAAAGTTACACATTAATAGAGTTTTAACCTCTATATAAGGTGTATGCTTAGCCAGAATACCTAAGTTAATTAAATTATTCAGGTTGTATGTGGTAGCAATCTGCTGATAGTAATTGTAGCTGTGTTCAATGAACTGGGTTAGATCGTCTACATCATAGATGACTTGAGGCCCTTGGTTCAGTGTAGTATCAACAGATGTAAGTTCCTGGTATATAAGTTCTTCGTTACGTAGTACCTCCATTCTGGCAACTGCGGAAAGCCGTCCAGAGGCGAAAGAACAAAGCCAGCATATTGAATTAATGAAGTTTTTGATATTCTCTAAATCAGAGTATCGGATTTGAGAAACTTCAGCAATATTTGATATCCCTACTTCTGTCGCTCCTTCTTTGTGAGCAGATAATACAACTCGTGGCTGTCCTGTAATATTAATATCAAATTTTTTTATATTTGGTTTGGAAAAATATGGACATAGGTTAGTTAAATACATTCGGACTGAAACTATATCTTTATCTGAAGGAAGCTTCTGCACTTCAAGCTCTGCTACACCTAACTTCGCTTTTAACTGGTTATTTTGTTCTGAAATTGTCACGGGTGTTGTTTTTAGCAAAAGTGAAGATAAACAATTAGGAATACTTTCTAGAAAACAATCTACGTTTGAAGAAATCAAACTAATCTGTCGATGCGGAGTTATGGTGGCAATAACAGAGCAGTCGTCGGACTGGGAAATAACCACATCCGCCATAACAGTTTCAGTTCCGTAATTCAACTGACAAATAAGTTTCCTTTCTGTAACCACAATTCTTGCCTCCAGGGCGAACGCATCTAAATCTTATGTTAACATAACCTGGTATCAATAATTCGGACAGTTTTAGATATAGTCTAGTGTCCTAAACCCTTGCTGGCTATATGCTGGACTATTTTTTCAAGGTTTAAGTTCAGCCCTAAGTTTCAGAAAATCCGTTAAAAATGGCAGGGCTTCCTCCGTAAGGCTTACAGGGCCGTTAAAAAACTGTCCGAAGTATTGCTGGTATATTGGAGAATAATTATTGAGGACCTACCAAACATTTAATCAGAGTTCGTTAGTAGTTTACCAAATAATGCTCAAAAGCTTGGTGAATCAGTCCGCAGCCATTGGGAAATTGAAAATTCTTTACATTGGGTATTAGATGTGGGTTTTCGCGAAGATGATTGTCGGATCAGGAAAGACAATGCTCCGCAAAACTTTGCTATTCTTAGACACATCTCACGAAATCTTTTGAATCAAGAAAAAAACTCAAAAACAGGAAAAAAAATAAGCGACTTCGAGCCGGATGGGATGATGACTATTTGACTAAAATTCTCGCTATTTCAGTTAACTAAATTCTCACCAATAACTCATTGCTAACTATTATACAACTTGTAAACAGTGGTTGTAAGCTTTTTATTTTCTCAAAAATGGCAGCAAGTAAAGACCCCCATTAATTAGTTTCTCTTTTCTCTAAAAAGTCATTACAAGGTGTGTCTATAGCTTCTAATAATGGTGAATTTATCTTAAAATATACTCACCACTGTTCATCAGTGTTCAATAAGATGCGTTCCCCCTGACCAGGAGGATGGATAAATACCAGAGAGCAACTGCAATGGCTCTGGAAAATTATGAGCAACAGCTACGTCCGCGATACTGAAGCCGTTGTCGAAATTAGCGCCGCTCCCAACTTTATTATTCAAGACAACTTAGCAAGGCAAGCTAAACAATCTAAAACTGCCAAAAAACGCGCTTTAGAAAAAGGTCAAGGTCGCGATGTAGGAGCAGAAGTCAAACAGGAAGAATCCTTTGAAGCCCAGAAAAAAATATACAAAGGTGCAAGAGCAATTCACGCTGCTGTCACCTTCTTAGTCTACCGACCAACCCCGGAGCAACTAACACACGCTTGCCAAATGCTCTCCCACAGCTTCGGCTCTGCCAAGGTATTAAGAGAGCGCAACATTGCTTGGCAACTGTGGCTAGAAACTTTGCCCATTACTGTAAGCTGGCTGTTGCACAGCAGTTCGCTAATTAACGAACGCCGCCTCACCTTAGACACCGAAACTGTCCCCGGTATTTTGCCCTTAACTGCTGTAAGGGACATCGACTCAAAAGGAGTTGAATTCATCACCTTTGGTGGCAAACCCGTGTACGTTGACCTCATGCACAACCAAACCAGCCGCGCTGTCATAACAGGCGAGTCTGGTTCCGGTAAAAGTGTTTTGGGATGGCGATTTGCAGCAGATGCAATAGCCGCTAATATCCCAGTAGTCGGTATGGATATCTCAGCAGGAAGCGGCAGTACCTTTGAGACAGCAGTGAAACTGTTAGGCGACGATGGTGCGTACTACGACATCACTTCTGGCAGCTCGAATCTACTCGAAATACCCGATTTGAGGCGTTTTGACAGAGAAGAGCGATCGCGCCGACTAGACCAATGGAAAGAGTTTATCAGAAAAGCGCTGACTATTATCAGCATGGGCAAAGTCCGCGACCCAAAATTAGCGCAGCGAGTCGATGCCATTTTGCTGCTAACTCTGAAAAAATTTCTAGAAGACCCAGACATTATCGAGCGCTACAATACGGCCTTTGAAAAAGGCTGGAAATCGACCGCGTGGCAAGAAATGCCAACCCTCAAAAACCTCCTAAAATTCTGCACGAAAGAGCAACTAAATCTGCCAAACTTTACCGACTTAGACCGCATTGCCATCAACCAAATTACCACTCAATGTAACGCCTTACTAGCGTCACCTTTAGGGAAAGCAATTGGCAGACCGAGTACATTTTCACCCGAACCCGCTGTTAAGTTTTTTGCCCTTAGCGGTCTGGGCAACGAACAAGACCAGTATTTAATGGCCATTAACGCCCACGCTGCTTGCATCCGCAACGCACTTTCTCACCCTAAAAGCCTATTTATCGGAGACGAACTTTCGATTTTGTTTAAAAAAGATGGATTTGCTGAAGTAGTAGGCGAACTCTGTGCAGTGGGTAGAAAAAATGGCATTTCAGTGCTTTTGCTAGCCCAAGATATCGACAGTATTTGCGATTGTAGTGCGGGAACTATGATTATGCAAAACATGGTGTATCGAATTACCGGAAGATTGACATCAAACGGAGCCACTTCTTGGATCAAAAATTTGGGGTATCCGGCTGAAATTATTAGCCAGAATGCCACAGAAGCTTTCCTTCCCAGAGCTGCCGACCTTTATTCCAATTGGCTAATTGAAAAAGGAGGTCGTTTCTGGCAAAGCCGATACTATCCAGGCGAAATGATATTAGCAAGTGTGGCTAACAATCAAGCTGAATTGATGGCCCGCGCCCGAGTGATGGCTCAATATCCCAATACGTTAAAAGGGCAACTGCTAGCACTCAAACAATTTGCCTCTGAATATGTACAAGCCGTTAAAGAAGGGCGTTCATTAGCTAATATTGGCAAGAATGGAGTCACTGATATCAATGGACACAAATCCCCTCAAGACCTTATTGCTAGCTAGACGGAGAAAACCGATGAAATCACCGAAATTTCTTGTCAAACTTGCCCTCGGCATTCCTGCAATTTGGCTGAGCTTAATACTAAATTCTGTTGAAGCAAAAGCTCAAACCTCTGACAGCAATCCGACTGCAACACAGCTTCCCACCTCAAACAATCCTAACAGCAGCACTTCCAACCGCTCCAGCTTCACAGTTGCCAATCAACAAATAGAAAGCCAAATCCAACAATCAGCTAATAACTTCTTGAACAACCCGAAAGAAATAGGAGGTAGAGAAAACACAATTAGCGGCATAACAGGCGAAATTTCAGATACCATCTCCACCATCTCCGACAGTATCTCAGGCATCTGGGACAATTTGTTAAACAAAGTAGAAAATTTCAGCAGTGAAATAGAGTCAACCCTCTCTTCATTCCTGGGAGAACTGAAAGTTCCCGACCTAAAAGAAGCAGTTAAAAGCATAATGGACGGCAACACCTCCGAAAGCGAAGGGACAAAAATATCCGCTGTTTTAGAGAAGAGACCGCAAGATTCTTACAGCCTCAAAGAGAATACCGCAGAACTCGCAGAAAGAGAAAGTGCTGTCAGTGAAGCCAATAAAGCCACTCTCAGTAAAGAAGCTCAACAAAAGCAAGCGACTCTGAAAGAAATTGTCCAACAAAACGTAGAGAAAACTAATCGCGAGAGCCAAAATTCAATGGAATTGGGTGCTGATTCAGAAGGTCAAGATGTCACACAGAACATTATGAGAAACATATCTCAACAAAGTGCGATCGCAGCTAAGCAAGCAGCCTTATCAGCAGAAAATCAAAGTGCCTTAGTCATGCAGGGCCAGCAAGCTCAAATTGATCGCAGTTTTGCCAACATTCTCAACGCTCAACAAGCTGAAGAACTCAACGAAATTAACACAGCCCAGAGACGGCAGGATGCTGCGGCGGCTACCGCTTCTTCTACTCAAGCCGGACTGTTTCAAATGCCGGGAGGCATCACCTTGGGTGAATAAGGGGAGTGGGGAGTGGGGAGGGGGAGAGGGGGGGAATGGGGTGAGAGGGTGAGGGGATAAGGGTTTCCTGTTTCCGCTTGTCCCGCTTGTTCTCTCCCACTCTCCCACTCTCCCCCTCTCCCTCTTTCTCCCCCTCTCCCTCTTTCTCCCCCTCTCCCTCTTTCTCCCCCTCTCCCTCTTTCTCCCCCTCTCCCACTCTCCCCCTCTCCTTCCCCTTCCCCTTCCCCCTCCCCTTCCAAAGATGCTGACACAACTAATCGCCCAAACTAGCACAGCAGGACAAGCCCTGGACACTCTATCTGACGCTATAGAAGTCTCTCAAAAAACCGTCGAATCGTGGAATTTAGTTTGGTTTAACACCTTTAACACTCAAGAATCCTCTCTCTGGATTGCCTTAGTCAAACTAGGACTAATTCTGGCGGGAATATCTGTTACTTACCTCGCTGTCACCAGTGGCAAAGAAATCATCGAAAAACAGTCTTGGTCAGAGCTAGTAGCCATGTTTATCTGGCCACTCGTAATTGTAGTATTTCTCAGCAACAACGGTAAAGTCTTAGCTGAAAGCGTCAAATTCATCAAAGCTGTAGGCAGCACTCAAGTTCAAGAAATTATGAAAATTCAAGTCGGAGAAATGACCTTCCGAACTGCCCTGAGCGACGTTAACCTCACCAGTGCTGGCAAAGAAGAAATCGAAAAACTCTACAGCGAATGTCAGGGCAAAGTTGGATCAGCTTTAGTGGAATGTTGGAACAGCAAAAAACAGTCCGCTCAACAAATCCTCCAGGCAGCCGAACAGCAAAATGGAGGACCTCTCAAAAGCTTGCAGCGATTTGTCGAAAACTTAGGCAATGTTGCCAATCTTCAGGATATAGGAAATGGCGATTTTGCAGGACAAGTTTTTAGGTCTACTGTCTTGCCCATCATTCGCTTAATTCTTAGATCAGTACAGTGGGCATTTGTCAATATTTTAGAAGCAGCCTTGTTGCTAACAGCTTTATTCGGGCCTCTGGCAATGGGTTTATCACTATTGCCACTGCAAGGAAAACCAATTTGGGCTTGGTTAATAGGATTTATGTCCTTATTTGGAGTGCAATTGGGCTACAACATCGTCGTTGGCTTAGTCGCCGTAGTGATTGTCAAATCTGATGCAGAGTTAGTTACAGATATCGCCTTTTTATTCTTTTTAGCTGTCTTTTCTCCCGTTCTAGCCGTGTTAATAGCCAAGGGTGGAGGAACTGCTTTGTACAGTGCGATCGCCAATAGCACTAAACAGCTTACAGATATTGCCAGTAACGCGATCGGTGTTCTTGCCGGAAAACTGATCTAGGGGAAGGGGAAGGGGAAGGGGAAGGGGAAGGGGAAGGGAAAGGAAATTGTGATAGATTTTTCTGGGCTTAGATTATCATAAAATTTGTAAAAACTTCTAGCCTTTGATTCCTCAACTCTCTACCCTTTAATTTTTTGTAAAAACTTCTAGCCTTTGATTCCTCAACTCTCTACCCTTTAATTTAAGGAGATTAATTATGTCATCCCATCGCGAACAATTTATTTGGCAAAGAACAGCAAAGTTAGCTGTGAAGTGTTACGAGATTACCAAAAAATTTCCCAAGGAGGAACTGTATGGTCTTACTAATCAGCTTCGTCGAGCTGCGGTTTCTGTACCTGCCAACATTGCTGAAGGCTATGGACGCAATACAACAACTGATTATGTCCGATTTTTACACATAGCTGAAGGCTCATTGCGAGAAGTTGATACCCATGTATGGATAGCCACTGAGCTTGGCTATATCAATCAACAAGATAGTGATGTCCTCTGCCAAGAAATTGACGAGTGCCTTCGCCTTCTTTTGTCTGCTGCTAGAAAATTAGCATCTCGTACTTAAGAAGGGGAGGGGGAAGGGGAAGGAAGGATAAACTTTCGCTTTTCTTTCTTCAATAAAGCTAACAAGAACCTGGATTTTTCCTTCCTCTTCCCCCTCCCTAAATAACTTGTTTTTCCTCCCCCTCTCCCCTTCTCCCTCCCTTTCTCTTAACCTTCCCCTTCCCCTTCCCCTTCCCCTTCCAAGAAAACTATGAAATTTCCACAATCACAACCCTTACTCCCTGAATCTAAAAACACCTTAGCCTTGTGCTTTGTTCTACTAACAAGCTTTGTTTTCCTCCTGACAATTACTGTTTTAGTGAATACAGTCAGTTTGAGAGCCTTATCTCAAAGAAAAGTTACCTTTGTCCAGTTAAAAGACGGAACCGCAGCACGAATTTCAGAACAAGATGAACTGTACAGAGAGCCGAAAATTATCCAAAATTTTGTATCCAGTTGGGTAAATTTAACCTGGGCTTGGTCAGGCAAAATTCCCGGCACAAATGACCCCGACCCCGGCATTAAAGTTAAAGGTTCCCAAGTTCCTACAACTGCTTGGATGGGTTCCTTGATGATGGAATCAGAGTTTGGTAAAGCTTCTCTTGTTGAACTTGCCAAACTCGTTCCCAACACCATCTATTCAGGAAAAACCCGCTCTGGAGTTTATATCTCTCACATCTCAGAACCCAGACAAATAAAAAGAGGAGTTTGGGAAATAGATGTAATTGCTACTCGCGTAGTGCTAGAGCAAGGCATTGGAGAAAGCCGAGAACAGTTTAATCGAACTTTCACCGTCAAAGCCGTAGAAATTCCCAAATCCCCTCTCAAAGAAAACGCTAATGAATTAGAGAAGACTATTCACTCTTTGAGAGCAGCCGGATTAGAAATTTCCCGAATTGTCGAATTCAAACCATAGAAGGGAAGAGTAGAGGAGGGGGGGAGTGGGAGAGGGGGAGAGAGGGGGAGTGGGAGATTCGGAGACGGGGAGAGGGAGAATAATTGACGGTTTTTCCCACCCATTACACCAACCAAATCTGCAAATTTAATGCACGGCAGCTTAAGGTTTTTAATTCCTTTGATTGAAAAGAGTTGCTATCTACTGCAATCTACTTAAAAACGGGAAATCTTCCTATTTACAGCATACCTCTAATCACTTTTCACCCCCACTCCCCCAATCTCCCACTCCCCCACTCCCCCCCTCTTCCACTCTCCCTCTCTCTCCCTCGCTCCTCAATCTTCTATCTTTCGTTTTTCAAGTTGTTTGAAAACACAAAAATTTTAATCAGCAAATCATGAATAATTCAACAACCCCACCAGCCGAAAATCCAATGAGTATCAGCCCCGACAGCCCCAATTTCCACACAACAAAAAGTATGAATAACCATGCGAGTGCATCAGTCGAGACAAATAAAACTGACGGCAGCAACACAAACCCCCCACTCTCCCCCTCTTCCTCTCCCCCACTCCTTCCCTCTCCAAACCCTTCCCCTTCTGACGATGATATTGATGAAAACTTCATTGCTAATTTCGACCCCAATGCACCCCTAACACTTGAAACTCAATATCAACTCGCTCAAGATGAGGAAAACCCACTGCCCCCGCCTGTTTCCGAAAGAGGCGTTCCTAGAGCAGTGACAATACTGCTATTGACTGGTGGAATACTATTGCTAGGACTGCTGATTTGGCAATTTATCAAGCCTAAATCACCTCGCGAAGCTATCGCACAATCAACACCAAAAGAAAGCTCTTCTGGCACCATTAAAGATGAAAAACCGGAGTTGCTGGCTAAATTAGCTTACCAAGACCAACAAAAACTGTTAGCCGAAAAACCGCAAAAAACCGCAAAACCCAAAACAGAACCGTCGCCCAAACCGTCAAGAACCCCACGAACTCCGCGAACTCCGCGTCTAGTCGCTACCCGGAGCGCTGCACCGCCACCTACTCCTCTACGCGAACCCCTACCCGCACCCCGAACAGTAGTGCGGACGGTAACAGTACCCGCACCCATACCGCAAAGAACACCCGCGCCCCCACCAGCCCCGGCCCCTATACCCAAACCGTTAGTACCACCACCTTTAATTCCAACTCCAACCGAAGAAAAAATCGACCCGTTTGAGCGGTGGAACCAACTCGCCCAACTCGGACAAATTAGGGGAAATTTTGACCCTAACCGAATAGCGAATGCCGTGAGTGCAACACCAAGCACTCCAGCGGCAACAAGCGCTACCGCCGCCGCTCTGACAAAGCCAGCTCCAACAACTGAATTCCTAACAGTCAATATCGGCAACCAAAAGTCGCAACCCTCATACGTTTCTTTCGAGCAAATCCCAGAAAAACTATATAGCCACCCAAATAACGCCAGCGGGGAAAGGCTACACCCGGAGTTTCCTTATGGAGAGGACAGCCTCGAAACCACCGACAACTCCCAAAACCCCACTAACCAATTAACTCCGGCTTCCTTTTCCCCCCAAACAAGTTCCGATTCTACTGATAACTCAATCGAGACGGAGGCTCGACTGAGCGCGAGCCGAACGTCCTTGCCCGCCGATACAGAATTTCAAACCCTTTCCCCTGAAGCTGCTCCAGAGGCTTCTGCCTTAACAAACTCCCCAACCCTAGAACAAGTAAACTCCCCAGGGGCAAAAGGCATTCTCAACCGCACGCCCCAAAGTTCTTCAACCTCCCAAACAGCTCAGGTTCCCCTTGGAACCACAGCCAACGGCATAGTTTCGGTTCCCCTGTTGTGGGATGAAGGCTCAGGCAAACAGCTTTACGACAAATTTGCCGTCACCCTCACAGCCGACTTCACGGCAACTGACGGCTCTATTGCTTTTCCTGCCGGCACAGTTGTCATTGTCAAAGCCAACACCGTCAGCAAAACCAATCGCATGGTACAAGCTAGTGCTGTAGCGCTCGTCTACTCAGATAGAAACGGTCAGATTAAACAGCAGCCCATTCCAGAAGGCGCAATTTTGATTGCAGGAGAGGGCTCTGGGCCGTTGATTGCTTCAGGCTACTTCGACCCAGGTTCCGATGTTGCCGGACAGGATATCCTCACCGCAGTGCTGTCGGGAGTTGGACGAGTCGGTCAAGTGTTCGCAGAGCCTAAAGTCAGGAGCTCTAGCAGTATTAGCGGTAGGTTTGGGGGCAGTACAACCACCGTTGAAAGTCGAGACCCCCAAATTTGGTCAGCCGTCCTCGATGGCTTCTTCAGCCCCCTGGCAAAACGGATGGAAAGCCGCTCAGATAGAGCAACTGAAGAACTTTTAAACCGCCCCAATGTAGCTGTGGTTAATAAAGGAACCCCGGTTTCTATTACTGTTAACAGCTTTCTCAACATTTACCGATAACCAAACCGTCGGTAAACGGTTAAGTCGCCCCAACGCGACTGCGGCGATTAGTAAAGGAAATCCCCGTTTCTACTGTCAACAATTTTCTCAACATCAACGAATAACTGCCATGACGAATCGCATCCAATCCCCAAGAATGCTTTCCCTCGGAGGGCTTTTGTTCACAGCAGTATTCGCTACTGCAAGCTACCCCGACTGTGCTTTTGCTCAATCCCCAGTCACAGGCTATCAAACTGTGGGTCGAGACATTGCCGTCAATAGTGCGATCGATATTTTAGTCTATCCCGGTCGCGCGAGTGCGATCGACTTCAGCTCAACCGATGAAGCTCTCGCCTACGTTTTAATTGCCGACCCCTCAAAAATAGTTTTCAGCACCGACGCACAGTTGGCAAGCGGCAAAGCCAAAACTGTTTTCTTGCGTCCCATTCAAGCGCTCAATTTTCCGGGAGCTACCACAGCTACCATCACTAACCTTTCAATCAAAACTGTAGATTCAAAAGGGAAACAGCGACTTTACAACTTCAACATCGTTCCTACCAACAAAGAACCAGAACACTTAGGAATTCGCATCGCTCCCGTCACCCCAAGAATGTCGCCGACTGTGAACGTTGATAGAGGTCGCGCCCCCGCAGCATCAGATGTTGAAAAAGGATTGCTGATTGCCATTCAAAAAGGCTACACAGCAGCCAGCGACCCAGTAGTCTACAGCGTGCGACAATTTTTAGCTCTGGTAAGAAATCAGAATCTATCGGCGGCCGATGCTGCTGCACGAGCCGGAGTAGACTTGTCTGTGATTGTCGAGCTGAGCCGCATTGCACGAGAAGAATTCAACTACCCTGGAACAAGATTTCAACAGCGACAACCGCCAACAGCCCGAACTACTCGGCTTCTTAATAGTCGCTCTGCTTTTTGATTGGAGCCGGAGCTGCGGGAATAGGTAACGGGAATAGGTAACGGGAATGGGGAATGGGGAATGGGGAATGGGGAATGGGAGAGAATTTGACTGACTGTCTCCTCACTCCAAATTCCGCTTCATCAAAATTGTTGAGGAAAAGGTAATTGGGAAAAAGGTAGTTAACTCATAACTCATAACCGAAGAGCGCTTGGGGGGAGGCTCTCGGCAATCTCATAACTTCCTATTACCCATCCGATTATCGAAAAGTTGAGATGCGAATCCTCTCCTCAATACTGCCCGCGCTGAGTCAGGCGGGAGCCAGTGTCGCTAACCGCTCGCTCTGAGAACTTATGGCTTTTGACTGATTCTGATTGGTTTGAAGCTGCGCTATTAATAATAGCAATTAGTCAAACAGCATAATGAAAGTGAGCAGGGATAGTGAGTGAGGATGGGAGAACTTTTCTACTTCCTACTCAACGCGAAGCTGAGTTATCAGTTTTGAATAGACATCTTAAATAGATATTTTTTGAACGGTTCGGCAGTAATACTTTCTCGGAAGAACGTTTTTTTCCTCATTCCCACTCCTTTTTTTTAACCAATGTTCAGCCCAAAAAGCTCAGTTCAAAAAAAGTCTGCCCTCCCGCTGCGCGTTGTGCTTACAGTCCCCAACGCTCTCCTAATTTCAACCTTACTAGCTCTAACGGGATGGCTTTCTTTTCAAACAGGGCGGCAGACAATGAATGACTTAGTTGCACAGCTATTGGGAGAAGCAACGAGCCGCATCTCTGACCGTCTTGACAACTACTTAAAAGAAGGGGTTGGGGTTGGGAAAGAAGAAGGGACTTATAAGAAAATGCAAACTGGTTCGGTGAACCAACTTCCCCCAAGTCAAACAGCCGGAGTCACAATCAAACCAAATGGGAAAACAAATGGGTCAGACTCTCCAAAAACAATATTGCCTCAACAAAAAACAAATCCTGCTTTTCCCACCCCAACCTCAACATTCAACTTGCACGATTTCCTCATTAGCCCTAACTGTCAAGCCTTTATCTTAGACCGTTCGGGACATTTAGTTGCTCGGAACGAGGTAACTGAACCAAAACCGTCTATTTCTGCTGACGGACTGCAGCGAAGAAGCGCCCGAGCTCTGCAACAACAAGTAATCCAGCTTTCAACAGAGTATTTGCTTAAACATTATGGCAGCCTCGCTGCTATTAACAGCAGCCAAAATCTTAACTTTACCGCCAGCAACTCTAGATACTTACTGCAAGTCAGACCTTTTGAAAACTCGAAAGGCTTAAACTGGCTAATTGTAGCAGTTGTCCCTGAAACCGATTTTACGGACAAAGTTCAGGCTAACACCCGCAACACTATTTTGCTCGTGCTGCTGGCTTTGGTTCTTTCTATCTGCCTTTTGCTGTCCATTTCCCTAAGAATAGAACAGCGGCTGCTGCGGTTAATTTCGGCAACAGAGGCGATAGCTGGCGGCGACTTCGACTCAACAGTTTCAGGTAGCGGCGTTGCCGAACTCGAAGCCTTAGCTTGTGCTTTCGAGCGCATGAATTCCCAGTTAAAAGCATCTCGCCAGCAGCTAGAAGAATATTCCGGCGATTTAAAGTGGCAAGTTGCACAGAAAACAAAGGAACTAAAACAAGCTAAAATTGCAGCCGAAAGTGCCAATCGCGCTAAAAGTACCTTTCTGGCCAATATGAGCCACGAATTGAGAACGCCTCTAAATGCGATTATCGGCTTTGCTCACCTCCTTGTAAACTCTAAAAAAACTGCACCGGAACAGCAGTCGAGTTTAGATATTATCAATCGCAGCGGCGAGCATTTGTTGAAACTAATCAACGATATTTTGTCGCTGTCCAAAATTGAAGCAGGTCAAATCACCCTCGAAGAAACTGCTGTTGACTTGTACAGTTTGCTCGATGACTTAAAACTTTTATTTCAGCTCAAAACTCAGTCGTCGGGCTTGCAACTTGTTTTTGAACGCAGTTCTGATGTGCCGCAATACATCCGAACTGATGAAAGCAAGCTGCGTCAAGTTTTGATTAATTTGTTAGGTAATGCTGTTAAATTTACTGAGGCGGGTAGGGTGAAGCTGACTGTAAAATGCCTTCAGCCGCTGGCAAAAAAACCGTTACCCAAATTCTTTCTCCAGTTCTCAGTGAAGGATACAGGTCCTGGTATTGCGCCTGACGAGCTTAGCATTTTGTTCAAGCCGTTCGTGCAAACAGCAACTGGCAGGAAATCACAAACGGGAACGGGCTTGGGATTGCCCATCAGCCGCTCTTTCGTCAAGCTGATGGGTGGCGATATTAAGGTCAAAAGTTCTGTGGGGAAAGGAACGGTTTTCAGTTTTTACATTAAAGTGAGTCGTGCAACACAGAGCGAAGTCCGTGACATCCAGCCTCAAAAACAAGTGAATGGACTGGCACCCAACCAACAAAATTATCGCATTCTGGTAGCGGACGATGAGTCTGCAAATCGGTTGCTACTAACTCAGATATTGAAGTCAGCCGGCTTTCTTTTGTGGTTTGCGGATAACGGAACTGAGGCTGTTAAATTGTGGCAAAAGTACAAGCCGGATTTAATTTGGATGGATTTGAAAATGCCGCTTTTAGACGGCTTTCAAGCGGCTCGAAAAATTCGTTCTCTGCCTGACGGCTCCAATACAAAAATTATTGCTTTGAGCGCTAATGCGTTTGTTGAAACCAAGAAACTCGCTTTGTCGAATGGCTTCGATGACTTTGTTGCCAAACCGTTCCGAGAAACAGTAATTTTTGAGAAGATGGCGCTTCATTTGGGAGTTCGCTATATCTATGAAGAGGAGTCGTCTAGGAAGTCCGAACAGGATGAGCCTGTTGTGCAACTGACTTCTGAGTCGCTATCTGTGTTGCCGAGGGAGTCGATTGAGAAGCTTTATAAAGCAGCCGCTTGTGGAGACGAGCAAGCGGTAAGGCTGTTGATTGAGCGAATTCCCCTGTCGCAGAAGCCTCTTGCTGCGGCTCTGACTAAATTAGTTGACAATATGAGCTTAGATATTATCAGCGATTTAACTCAACACTACCTTTGAACGAACCCCACCCAAATCCAAGATTATGGGTAGGGACTGCGCTGAACATCTCTAGTTCAATGATAACTGCGATAGTTCAATGCTAACTGCGATCGCAGTTATCAGAGGCGGTTCTCAAAGTTATTTCAAAGATTAGCCTAGAATAAGCCGCAGTCCACTAATATTGTTGTTGAATCAACACGTTTATTGCGTGCTTAAAAATAGATGAGCAAAATTATTGCGCTGTTCAACCAGTCAGGTGGCGTCTCCAAAACCAGTTTGACAATGAATTTAGGCTACCATTTGGCGAAGCGTTCGCAAAAAGTCTTGTTAGTAGATATGGACCCCCAAGCCTCACTTACCGCCTTCATGGGCTTGGAGCCATCTGAGTTGCAGGAAACTGTCTACGAGTCCATTATGAACGGTTCTGACGCGGCGCTCCGCAAAAACCTTCACAACATGGACTTGCTCCCTTCTAATATTAATTTGAGCGGAGCAGAGCTGGAACTGGTGGTGGCTGACATGAGAGATAGTCGCCTAAAAGAAGTCATTGACCCCCTTAGCTCGCACTATGACTTCATATTGATAGACTGCCCTCCCTCGCTAGGCATCCTATCCTATATCAGCCTAGTTGCCTCCACTCACGTCTTAATTCCGATTCAGACTGAATATAAAGCTCTCAAAGGAACAGAATTGCTGTTGCAAACCATTGCTCGCGTCAGAAAACGCGCTAATCGGAAATTGCAGATTGCTGGAGTGATTCCGACGCTGTACGATACCCGTACTGTACAGGCCTTTCAAAGTTTGCAGTCAATTACTACTTCTCTGGAGAAGATTGGTGCGATTTACCCTGCCGTGCCTCGGACTGTCGCTTTCGCCGATGCGTCACAGCAACACGTACCTCTGGTCGTGTACAATCCAAAACATCCAGCCGTCGCCGTACTCGATACTATTGCACAAGGACTCTTAGCTCTGGCATGAATCAAAAGCGCGACAGTCAGCCTTATCAAATCAAAGGGGTTGAGGCTCTATTAGGAACCAGCGACAGCGAAGATGCCGCATCCGAACTTGTCTCAATACACAAAATTGTCTTGCCCCAGCAGCAGCCACGCCGCTATTTCGATCCGACAGCTATGCAAGAACTGGTGGAGTCAGTCAAGCAGCTAGGAATTCTGCAACCGCTCCTGGTACGCCCCATAGATGGCAACAAGTACGAATTGGTAGCGGGAGAACGGCGCTATCGAGCCGCGTCGTCGTTAGGCTTGACTGAAGTTCCTGTCGTAATTCGGGAACTGACAGACACAGAGGCTCTGCAAATTGCACTGCTGGAGAACTTGCAGCGGGAAGATTTGAATGCGATTGAGGAAACCGAGGGGATTCTGCAATTGTTGGCAATGAAATTGAACTCTACCTTTTCGTCAGTTATTGCTTTGCTCGGAGCGGCCGCTCACCCGGAACGCGGAGCTGTGGATAACGTTATCCACAGCTCGGACTGGCAAATAGTAATCGATATATTTGCACTCGTTGGGAAGTACACTCCAGAGAGTTTCCGAACCAATCGCCTCCCCTTGCTGAACCTGCCAGATGATGTGATTGGAGCGCTGCGGAAAGGACGGATTGAATATACCAAAGCCAGAGCGATTGCCCGAGTTAAGGATAGCTCGGAGCGCTCCCAATTACTAGAGGAGGCGATCGCTCTCGACCTCTCTCTGACCCAAATCAAACAGCGCATTGCCGATTTAAAAGCCCAAAATACAGGTCCGGCGACTGCACCGGATCGATCGCTTAAAAGTCGCGTAGATGCAGCTTTGCAGCGAGTGAAAAAGTCTAAGGTTTGGGATGACCCCAAAAAGCAAAAGAAACTAGAGAAGCTGTTAGCTGAACTGGAAGCATTGGTGGGTGAGGGATTGGAAAATTGAAGCTGATTTTAAAGCGGGGCTACTTAAATTACTCGCTTCTTTTCACATCAAGCTACTGTGAATCTAAATTTCACAGCCGCTGCGCTTCGGAAATCCTTATGGAACGGGCAGAATGCTAGTCTCGACTATACAACGCGCATCGGCTCTTCAGCTTATTGTTACGGCTGCAATGACCGCAGCCATTGCCAATCCTCATGGAGCCAACACTGCCATTGCTGTATTACAAGCAGCTTTCCCTGAAGTTATAATTTTAGGGAATTCCTGTAGACCCTGCCTACCTGCTTCGAGAGCGCGATCGCAGCTCTTCAGTTGAGACCTCTCTGAACTATTGAAAAGGAAGCCAAAAATATTGTCTTTACCAGCGTTGGCGACACTGTCGTTGGAGCATGCAGGAGTGCAAGCGGAAGCAGAATTCTGAGCAAGTTAATGAGAGCGTTAATCGGGCGAGGTAGACTGGTTATGAGCAGCAGTGCAGTGAAAAACAATAAGTGGGCCTTGCTAATTGGCATCAACAAATACAAATATGTACGCCAACTCCAAGGCTGTGTGAACGATGTAGAGCTAATGACCAAAATCCTGCAAGAAAACTTTGGCTTTTTAGAAGCACACATCACTCAATTGTTGGACAAACAGGCCACCCGCGACAATATTCTGACGGCTTTACAGCAATTAGTAGAACGTGTAGGCTCTGACGATATTGCGGTCATCCACTACAGCGGTCACGGCTCCCGGATGACTGACCGCGAGGGCGACAAACCCGATGGCATGGACGAAACCATTGTGCCTTGGGATAGTGGGCGCTATCCCCACGAAAACCGCGATCTCACAGACGACGAACTCTACGACTGGCTGTTGCGCCTGAGCGAGAAGACCCCGTACATAACCCTCCTCTTCGATTCCTGTCACTCAGGGGGCATCGTCCGCGACACTTTTGGCACTAGCGATCGCTGGATTGAACCCGATACCCGTCCAATTGAAGAACTCCCACCATCGCCTGTAGCTAATACTCTGCTTAGAGGAACGCAGCGGGATGTTGGTTCTAGTGGCTGGTTACCCCTTAGTCAGCGGTATGTACTCATCGCTGGCTGTAGTGCTGAGGAGAAAGCTTACGAACACTCCATAACGCAAGATAACAGCAAAACTTACCACGGAGCCTTGACGTATTTCTTGTGCCAGCAATTGCGACAAGCCAAGTCAGGCACAACCTATCGCGATATCTTTGAACGCACGAGTACCTCAGTGACAGCAAAATACTCTTCCCAGCACCCGCAGATGGAAGGAGCGGGGGATAGGGAACTCTTCAACGTGCGGGAAATCCAACCTGTCCGCTTTGTATTGCTCAAGGAGCGCACAGGCAATCGAGTCACCTTGGGCGCAGGCGCAGCTCACGGACTCACTGCGGGTTCGCAATGGGCTATTTACCAATCAGGAACCAAACAAGTAGCTAAGGAAACTCAAAAACTCGGTACGGTAAAGATTACGGCTGTCCGCGCCGTGACATCTGATGCCGAGATTGTTGAAGAAAATCTGACTGGCTCTATTACCGCAGGGACTAGAGCTGTAGAAGAAGCTCACTTCTATGGCGAGATGCGCCTGAAGGTACAAATCCAAATGCAGATGGACTGTGAAGCGAATGTGAATGAGTTGCTAGATATGATTTCCTCCTCAGCACTGCTGCGCCAAACTGAAGAGGGCGAACCTGCTGATGCACGGGTTTATATCATCGCACCCCGCACAGAAATCAGAGAAGGCACTCCTGTCCCCCAGTTGGGAGCCATTACTAAACCAACTTGGGCTGTAGTGGGAGCTGATGGTCAGCTTATGATGCCGACTCGTGCTGTGGACGAAGCCAGCGCTGAGGTCATAATACGCGAAAACTTAGAGAAAATCGTGCGCTATCGCTCGGCGTTAGCTCTCAATAACCCCAACCTCCAAAGCTTACTTAACGGCCAAGTGGAGTTCATCCTGAAGCGACAGACTTTTGATGGCAACTGGGTAGAGGCTAAACCAGAAGATGATAGCGGACTGATTGTTTTTGAAGACGGAGCTCGCCTGATATTTGAGATCGTTAACCATCATAATGAACCGATCTATGTCAGTGTTCTAGACTTCGGGCTGACTTACGGGATAATTCCGCTCTACCCGGTTGCAGGAGCCAACCAGCAGTTTCAACCCAGTAAATACGTCAAAATTGGCGCACGCCAAGGTCAACCGATAGAATTGTACCTTCCAGATAAATTTCCCAATTCCCAATCTGGAGGAACTGAAACTTTCAAGGTCTTTGCCACAACTTACCCAGTAGACTTTAGCGTATTGCTACAGTCCGGCTCGCGACAAAGCGACACGCTTTTGGAGCAGTTACTGGATATGGCACTGACGGGGAACGGCGAGCGTGATGCTCGGCCTACCAGTCTACCGCCGAATGAGGAGTGGACAACAGTAGAACGTTCTTTTTTCCTGCAACGCAGAACCCTGCATAGTGAAAAGCTAGCGGCTTCTCCCAAAATGCGAGTGTGAAATCGCCCTTTTTAGACATTAGCTAGGAGTCACAAAAACAACAAGATTATCAACAAATTATTATGGACAGTTCCAGCGGTCAAGAGGCAGAAAGTTTGAAGGCAAATCAAGAGAGTAATTCATCCCTAAATCGCCGCCTTCTGCAACGTGCAGATTTGCTACTTATGCAAGGTTACGATCAGTTTCATGCCTGTCAATTTGAAGCTGCTTTACATTCTTGGAACAAGTCACTTGGCATCTATCGAGAACTTGGTATCCGGCAGGCAGAAGGAGCAGTTTTGACAAATTTAGGGCTAGCTTGCGAAGGTCTAGGAGACTATGCAAAAGCAATTGATTACCTGGACAAGGCTATGGCGATCGCCATAGAAATCCAAGACTATAAAGGCTCAGGAGATGTCCTGATTAATCTAGGAAATGTTTACATTGACCTGGGACGATACGAACCAGCAATTAATTATTACGAACAGGGTTTAGAAATTGCCCAGAATATCCCAGACATTCGGATGCAAGCAGCAGCTCTAGGTAATCTAGGAAATGCCTGCCAAATTATAGGAGACTATGACAAAGCAATAGACTATTTAGAAAAAAGTCTTAAACTAACCCAAAAACTTAAAGATATTCGCGAACAAGCGAATGTTTTGGGTAATTTAGGATGGTTTTACTATGTTACAGGAGAACTTAATAAAGCTATTAAATCTTATCAAAAAAGTTTAAAAATTAAGCAAGAAATTGGAGACCGTCGGGGTGAAGCACATACTATAGGAAGACTGGGACTGGTTTACGGTGAGCTAGGGGACTATCAAAGAGAGATTGAACACCACCAGCAGAGTTTGTCGATTATTCGAGAAATCAAATATCGGATCGGGGAAGTAGATTCTCTAAAAAATCTAGGTGATGCTTTATTAAAGTGTGGCGATTTTGAAAAAGCGACAATTTATCTATATGAGGCTATTCAAATAGGGGAATCTCTGCGGTCAGAATTAGGCGAAGATGTTGCGCCAAAAGTGTCATTTTTTGAAACACAAGATTTAACCTATCGCCTTCTGCAAACAGCTCTGATTGACCAAAACAAACTTGAAGAAGCCTTAGAAATTTCAGAGCGCGGGCGTTCTCGTATGTTCGTAGAGTTTTTAGCTGGCAAACTGCGAGAACGTACCGATTCTAAATTTACAGGAACTCTACCCAAAATTGAACACATCAAGCAAATAGCCACAGAACACAATGCCACTCTTGTTGAATACTCGATTATCTACGATGGGTTTAGAACTGAAGGGAAACTACAAGCCAAGGAATCAGAACTGTTTATTTGGGTAATACAGCCGCTAGGTACAGTTACGTTTCAGAGGGTTAACCTCAAACCATTATGGCAGAAACATAACACAGCGCTTGCAGATTTCGTCAGCACGACCCGCGAATCCATAGGTGTTAGGGGACGGGACGCTTTGCCAGTTAACACCCCTGACTCAACAAACACAGACGACCAAAATCTACAGCATATCCATGAAATACTAATCCAACCTATTGCTGATTGTCTGCCAAAAAATGTTAATGAAAAGGTCATTTTTATCCCTCACGAATCTTTATTTCTAGTTCCTTTCCCAGCTCTACAAGATGCTAACGGTAAATACTTAATTGAAAAACATACGATTCTCACAGCCCCTTCCATCCAAATTCTAGATTTAACCCACCGGCAACGGCAGCAAATACGAGGAAAAAATAATGATATATTGGTGGTAGGCAATCCGACAATGCCCCAGGTTTGCCTTGAAATTGGAAAACCCCCTCAACGGTTAAGATCTCTTCCTGGTGCTGAACGCGAAGCAATTGAGATTGCCAAGCTTTTCAAAACTAAAGCCATCATTGGTGATGCAGCTACTAAAAAAAACATCGCACAACAAATGACTGAAGCACGGATTATTCACCTAGCCACTCACGGGTTACTAGATGACTTTACAGGCGCGGAGATTCCAGGGGCGATCGCTCTAGCTCCATCAGGGGAAGATAACGGACTGCTTACGGCAGGAGAAATCTTACAGATGCAGCTCAACGCTGAACTCGTTGTCTTGAGTGCTTGCAATACAGGTAGAGGTCGCTTGACTGGAGACGGTGTTACGGGGTTATCTCGCTCCCTGATTTCTGCCGGAGTCAAGAGTGTAATTGTATCTCTATGGGCGGTCTTTGATGCTGCAACGGCAGAATTAATGGTGGATTTCTATCAAAATCTAGATCGAGGTTTCGATAAAGCTCAAGCACTGCGTCAGGCGATGTTAACGAGCATGATACAGCATCCAAATAGCTTGCGATCTTGGGCCGCATTTACACTAATTGGTGAAGCGGAATAAGCAGGGAATCTAACTGAGTTTTGATTGCAAAAAGTAGAGATGGCAAGATCGGGACAGTATAAATAGGTAGAAACTAGGAGATGTGCGTGATGCAATCGAAAACTTTAGCAGACATACTGTTTATGCAGGGTTTTATGCAGTATCAAGCCAGTCAATTTGAATCTGCCTTAATCTTTTGGAAACAAGCACTGACTATATATCAAAAACTTGAAGATCGCCACAGAGAGGGGGTAGTTTGGGGAAACTTGGGGATTGTGTATAAGGAATTAGGAAATTATGTTGAGGCAATTAAGTGCTATGAACAAGATCTAGCAATTGCACTGGAGCTCAAAGATCGGCGCGGAGAGGGACAAGCTCTAGGAAATTTGGGAAATGTTTCCGAAGCACTAGGAAATTATATCCAAGCAATTGACTACCAACAGCAAAGTCTGGCAATTGCACGGAAGCTGAAAGATCAGTATTGGGAAGGACAAGCTTTAGGGAATTTAGGAAATGCTTACCTAGCTTTGGGAGAGTATATCAAAGCAATTGATTACCAGCAGCAGAGTTTGGCAATTAGGCTGAAAATCAAAGACCGCCACGGGGAGGGGCAGGCTTTGGGAAATTTGGGAAATGCTTACCTAGCTTTGGGAGAGTATATTAAAGCAATTGAGTGCTACAAGCAATGCTGGGTTATTGCCCGGGAATTTCAGGATCGTTTGGGAGAGGAGCAGGCTTTGGGAAATTTGGGAAATGCTTACCTTCCCCTGAAAGAATATGCCAAGGCGATTAATTGCTATGAAAGGAGTTTGACGATCGCATACGAAATTGGAGATTGCCTAGGACAAGAGCAAGCTCTGGGAAATTTGGGAAGTGTTTATCTCGCCCTAGAAGAGTGTACCAAGGCGATTGAATACCATAAAAGAAGCCTGGCGATCGCACGCCAAATTGGAGATCCGCAAGGGGAAGGACGGTCTCTAGGAAATTTAGGAAATGTTTACCTTTCCCAAGGAGACTGCACCCTAGCAATCAATTACTATCAAAAGACTTTAGAAATTGCACGGGAAATTCAAGACAGTCTGGGAGAGGCGCAATCTTTGAATAATCTAGGCTATACTTTCTGGCAATCTGGCAATTTTATGAACGCAGAAAAAACATTACTGGCTGGAATTGAAGTTTGGGAGTCTCTAAGAGCAAGATTAGGTAGCAATGATGCCTATAAAGTGTCGATTTTTGAAGAACAATCTCGTACCTATAATCATTTGCAAAAAGTTCTCATACTTCAGAATAAAATTGCTCCGGCACTGGAAGTGGCTGAACGGGGACGAGCCCGTGCATTTGTAGAGTTATTATCAAGGCGATTATCTGCTGCCACAGCTACTCACTTAAATCTTGAATTACCAACTATTCATAAAATTAAACAAATTACTAAAGCTCAGAATGCCACATTCGTTGAATATTCAATCATTTATAAGGAGTTCCAAGTCCAAGGCCAAGAGAACAGCCAGGAATCTGAACTTTTTATTTGGGTAATTCAACCAACTGGAAAAGTATATTTTCGCCAAGTCGATCTCAAACCTTTATGGCAACTACATAAAAAATCGCTGGCGGAGTTAGTAATTAGTTCCCGTCAATTTATTGGGGCAAGGGGGCGCGATGCGGTAGTGGTTAGCGACCCTGAGTTTCAGCAATCTGAAAAAGAGTTTTTACGGAAACTCTACGACCTTTTAATTCTACCCATTGAAGACTTCTTGCCAACGGATGCAAATGCTCATGTTACTTTCATCCCTCAAGGAGCTTTATTTCTTCTTCCCTTTCCTGCTTTGCAAGACACTGAAGGCAAATATCTGATTGAAAAACATACCCTCCTTACAGCTCCTTCAATTCAAGTTTTAGACTTAACTCGTCATCAACAGCAACGAGCCAAAGAGTTAGAGTCCGAAGCGCTAATAGTGGGCAATCCGACAATGCCCAAAATAACGTCGGAGATTGGGCAACCGCCCAGGCATTTAAGACCTCTACCCGGTTCTCAACACGAAGCTATCGAGATTGCTCGTCTTCTGAAGACTCAAGTCCTGACAGGTGACAAAGCTACTAAGAACACCATTTTACAAAAGATGCCAAAGGCAAGGATTATTCACTTAGCCACCCACGGGTTACTGGATGACTTCAAGGGTAAGGGCGTACCAGGGGCGATCGCTCTCGCACCCTGCGGGGAAGATGACGGTATACTCACCCCTGAAGAAATTTTAGGTCTGGAACTTAATGCTGAACTATTAGTTTTAAGTGCGTGCGACACAGGGCGAGGTAGAGTTACAGGAGATGGTGTGGTGGGGTTGTCACGGTCGTTCATTTCTGCTGGTGTTTCCAGTATTGTTGTGTCCTTGTGGGCAGTACCAGATATCCCTACTGCATTCTTAATGACTGCATTTTATCAAAATCTTAAAAACAACCTCGACAAAGCTCAAGCATTGCGACAAGCGATGCTAATGACAATGAAACAAAATCCTAACCCCCGATCTTGGGCAGCCTTTACACTGATAGGTGAAGCAGAGTGGGCATCGAAACCTGTGGATGCTGACAGCCCAAGCTGAAAAACTTTTCAATATAATTACAAAGGCAAAATGAATGCACAGCCAAAAGCTAAAGCTGACCAACTGATACAGCAAGGTATTGAGGAGTATGAAACTGGTAAATCTGGAGCTGCCATAGAGTCTTTGCAAGAAGCACTCAATATTTACCAGCAAATCAAACACCGCCAAGGTGAAGCAGAAGCTCTAGAAAATATAGGACTTATCTATAACGACATGAGAAATTACGTCAAAGCGATTGAGTTCTATCAACAGTATTTAGGGCTAGTGCGGGAACTTGAAGACGAAGAAGGAGAACATACAGCTTTAGATAGCCTGGGCAATGTTTACTACAGTCTAGGAAACAATATCAAAGCAATTGAATGCCATCAGCAGAGTTGGCTCATTGCCCAGAAACTCGAAGACGTTCAGGAGGAAGGAAGGAGTCTGAACAAACTGGGACTGGCTTACGCTGCTATGGGAAGTTATCGCGAAGCAATTCAGCATTATCAACAAAGTTTATTCATAGCACGAGAAATCGAAGACCGTCAGAATGAAGCGTGGGTACTAGAAAATTTAGGATCAGCCTACAGTGATTTTAACAATTATGGAAAAGCAATTGAGTATTATCAGCAAAGTCTTGCTATTATGCAGGAACTTCAAGACCGCGAGGATGAAGCGTGGGTACTAGAAAATTTGGGATCAGCCTACTTTTCCTTGGGAGACTATGCTAAGGCAATTGAATCTTATCAGCAATGCTTGATAATCGCACAAGAACTCAAGGCTTCTTCAGAACCATATAACTTTCAGTATCAAAGAGAAGCCTGGATTCATTGCAAACTGGGAATGGTTTACCAATCTTTGGGAGACGTAACCAAGGCAAGTGAATTCTATCAGCAGAGTTTAGGTCTCGCACAATTACTACACAAGCGTGAGTTGGAAGGGCAGATACTAGGAAAGCTAGGCTCAGTTTGCCTTAACGCGGGACTTTATGACAAAGCAATTGAGTACCAGCAGCAGTTTTTAGCAATTGTACGGGAACTACCTAATCGCCAGTTGTTAGCTCATGCGCTGGCAAAATTAGGTGAAGCTTACTATTTCAAGGGAGATTATGCTACAGCGATTGAGTTCTCTCAGCAAAGTCTCAAAATTGCGCGACAAATTCCAGAGCACCCTGTAGAGAGGCAGGCTTGGGAAAATTTAGGCAATGTATATAATGAACTCGGAGATTGTGAAAAAGCCATTGATTCTTATCAGCAAAGTTTAACGATCGCACGAAAACTGCAAGATCATCATTTAGAGGCAGGCACGCTGAACAACCTTGGCTGCGCTTTCTTTCGATCGGGAAATTTTGAGCAAGCCGAAAAGACGCTACGAGAAGCAATTAAAATTTGGGATTCTATACGAGTAGGATTAGGCACTTACGATACCTATAAAGTGTCTATTTTTGATGTCCAGGCTAAAACTTACCGCCACCTCCAGCAAGCCTTGATTGCCCGAGGCGAAACCGATGCAGCTTTGGAAGTTGCCGAGCAGGGACGTACCCGTGCGCTTGTAGAATTACTGACGACCCGTTTTTCTACTCAACCTCCCTCGGATTATACCACTTTAGAAAACATAAAATCTATCGCAAAACAACAAAATGCAACTCTAGTTGAATACTCGGTTATTTACCATAGTTTACAAGGACAAGGACAACCAAAATATCGAAATACAGACCTCTTAATTTGGGTAATTCAGCCCACAGGCTGCGTCACCTTTCGCTCAGTCGATATCACCTTTTTAAAGCAACAGAATACACCCCTGGGACAATTCGTTGACTTCGCCCGTGAATCCATAGGTGTAAGGAGTCGAGATGCTTTCGCAGTAACCAGCGATGAAGTTTCATCAATCAACAACCAACAATTAAGGCAACTCCACGAATTTCTAATCGAACCGATTGCTGACCTCTTACCAACAGATACTAATTCTCACGTCATCTTCATTCCTACTGGACCTCTGTTTCTCGTTCCCTTTCCTGCGCTTTGGGATGCTTCAGGTCGGTACTTAATTGAAAAGCACACCATTCTTACAGTTCCTTCGATTCAGGTGCTAGCTATAACTCAAAACCTTTCAGCGTCACTGCGGGAAAAAAAACAAAAACAAGACCCAAATTTAGCAGAGGTAAAAGCACTGGTGGTCGGCAATCCTACTATGCCCAAGATTGCTTTGGAGAGCGGTCAATCACCTCAATTCGATAGTCCTCAAACAATAAAGACGGCAAAATCTGTATGCACAACCTGTTCTGGAGGTAGCTATGACAAATCCTTACTTTTACAAGACTGCCTGAAATCGTTAAGACCTCTACCAGGTGCTGAAAGAGAAGCAAAAGACATTGCATCTCTCCTGAATACTCAACCTATTATTGGTGACAAAGCCACCAAGGTAGCCATTTTGCAACAGATGCCCTCTTCAGGAATTATTCACCTAGCAACTCATGGGTTACTGGATGATTTTGAGAGACTAGGCATACCGGGCGCGATCGTTCTGGCATCTGAGGAGGAAGATAATGGTCTGCTCACAGCCGGAGAAATTAAAGAGCTAAAATTAAATGCCGAATTGGTAGTTCTAAGTGCCTGTGACACGGGGAGAGGTCGATTAGCAGGAGATGGGGTCATTGGGTTGTCTCGCTCCCTAATTTCTGCTGGAGTACCCAGTATAATAGTTTCTTTGTGGGCTGTACCAGATGCCCCCACCGCTGAATTGATGACTGAATTCTATAAAAATTTCTACAAGCGCAAGTTGAATAAAGCCCAAGCGTTGCGAAGCGCAATGTTAACAATAATGCAGCAACACCCAAACAATTCCAGAGCTTGGGCTGCCTTTACTCTTATTGGTCAACCCTAATTACCAAGTAAAACTATTTCATATATTGACTTAGCGCACCAAACTAGCCAGCAGCCCCGACGCTTCCCGCTGCAAGCTCTGCCGATTGTCATCGTAGCAATTAAGGACGTTCGAGCTCGTATGGCGGCTCAACTTCTGCGCCATTCGCGTATTGCCGTTGCTTGCATCTAACAGCGTCGTAATTGCAGCGTGGCGTATTCTGTGCGGGCTGATTCTTTTAGGAATTCCCGCAGCAGAGCAAGTTGAGAAAACAAGCTTGTAAATAGCGTACCCGCTCAACCTCAACCCGTATTCCCGCTTTGTCAAAGCGATAAATAAAGGCTCTTGGAGCATTGCAGTTCCCCGCACGCTCAGCCAATCAGAAATCGCATCTGCCGTCGCGCTATGCAAGTCAATTAGCTGCGCTTGAGTTCCCCTACCTTTGCCGTAAATGTTCAGAGTTCGGGCTAGCGGGTCAAAGTCGCCTATATTGGCTCCGCCGAGCTCCCCCCGGCGCAGCGCATTGTCCCACAGCAGCCGGAGAACTGCATAGTCGCGCTTTCCCTGGGGTGTACTCCGGTCAGGAATGGACAACACCGACTGCATCGCCGCCACATTCTCAGAAGCAACTCGGCCAAACCCTGTAGTATCCCGGTAAGGAACCACCTTCTCTCCTTCAACATCTACCAAACTCCACTCGCACTCGCCCACCTTGCGAGCAAAATTCACCAAACTTTTGATCGCCGCCAGCCGCCGATTAATCGTCGCTTCCTTAAGTCCCTTGTCGATTAGTTTGGCTTTATACTTGAGAACCACCGCGACAGCGGCGAAGCGGTTCAGCCGTAGGAACTCGCGCACTAATGCCGGGTGCGGTTCCTGTCCCGTCATTGTCGCAAAGAAATCGTACAAGTCTTTCTCATAAGCACGCCTAGTGTTGACAGAGCGCTTGGCAGCTAACAGCTCTGCCACTAGGTCGCGCGTCGAAGCTATTTCTCCAAAGGAATTAGCAGCGTGTTCTAAGTCCATAGCCGGCCTCATAATGTGCTTTTCCAGACCAGATTACCCGATCGAGAGGTGCAAATAGCACAAGATTCAACCTTGAAAGACAACTTGAATACGTGCAGAAAATTTGCTGGGCTGTAAAAATACTCAGTTTCAATTTTGAGTCTCAACACTACTTATAACTAAAATTTATTGACGATTTGACGATTCTCCTGAACTTCCCTGTTTGTAAAGGTTTCAACCTCTAAGCTTCATTGACGATTTTTGACATTGTTTTTGACGATTCTCCCCAAATGCTTTCCAACTATAAGTTTGGGGAATAGCCGCTCTGTTTTTGACGATTCTGACGATTGGTTGATCGACCTGTCGCGATCGTCATTGACGACTTGCGCCTGACATGATCCGGTCGCCACTGCTATCTGATTGACAATCGTCAATGACGATTCTGAATTGTCAAAGCTGTTATTGACGATTGAAGTGCTTATGGAGTAGAAGTTTTAGGGAATCGTCAAATCGTCAACGCTAATTTTAAGCTTTTGCAAAAAAGGGATCGGCAGGCATTCGCGATCACACTCGGGAGCAACTAACTTCCCTGTAGCGTTTTGAACCAGCATCCGACATAACCTTGGCTTTTGAGGACTTGATGCCTCACGAGTGTCCTAACTCAAGGTCACGACAAATTTTCTTTGACGATTTGACGATTCTTCTAAACTATCGTAGTTATAAGGCTTTCAGCTTCTAACTTTCATTGACGATTATTGACATTGTTTTTGACGATTCTCCCCAAACGCTTTTTCAGCATGGATTTTGGGGATATACTGCAAATTTTTGACGATTTTGACGATTGCTTGACGCCCATCGCCCTATCAAGCTGGCAGGGAAGCGGATTGTCCTTGTTGTCACCGCCACTCCGCGCGTCTGCGGGCGATCGTGAATTTATTGGGATGTTGCTGGGGAATCGTCAATGACGATTGAAAATCGTCAAAGCTGCTATTGACGGGGGAACTGCTTGCTGTGTAAGAGTTTCAAACTATCGTCAAATCGTCAATGCAATTTTTAAATTAGCGGTAATTAGATGCCGGATAGTCCGCCGCGATCGTCCACAACCAACTTGCACCCCAGCATTTTCCGCTTTTCTCCTAACACAGCTTCTACAAAGGGTTGGGATTCAGTGTCAAGCCGTGAACCAAAGCGCGACTAAAAAAAAATTTTTCTTTGACGATTTGACGATTCTCCTAAACTCTTCTATTTATAAAGCTTTCAGCTTCTAGCTTTTATTGACGATTATTGACATTATTTTTGACGATTCTCGATAAACGCTTTCTCTGCAAGGGCTGTGGGAATGTACTGCGAGTTTTTGACGATTCTGACGATTGCTTGACAACCTCTGGTGGACAAGCGAACTGCCACTATCACATGAACTCGATGTAAGCGAATGAGCAGGACTTACGCAGTTACTCTATATATTATTTTATGTAGACTTTAATTTACTAAAACACTATATATACCGTTTTTTGTAAGTCCCGCGAGTAAGGTCAACAATGAATCGTCAATGACGATTCAGAATCGTCAAAGCTGTTATTGACGACTGAAGTGCTTACGGGGTAACAGTTATAGGGAATCGTCAAATCGTCAACACAAAATTTGGTGTACTTGGAGTTTTCTATGATTCTGACGATTGCTTGACGAGTCCAGCTTGCCGAACTAGCAGTTTGTAGGTTGCCGCTGTTACCAGTATGCTCACCTGCGGGCGATCGTAAATCTCTTGGGATGTGCTGAGGAATCGTCAATGACGATTTTCAATCGTCGAAGCTGTTATTGACGAGGGAACTGCTTGATGTGTAAGAGTTTCAAACTATCGTCAAATCGTCAACGCAATTTTTCAACTAGCGGTAATTAGGTATCCGGTGACAATTGCGATCGCCCACAACCGACTGGGCTTTATTTAGTTTCTTCCGCTCTTCTCCCAACACAGCTTCTTTCTTGAGGCAACAGACGAAGGTTTCAATGCTCAGCTTTAGCCCAGGCTGCCAACAGTTACAAATTTCGCCCAACGTGCAAGACGATTATAGTGAACTGTTCTCTCTGTAAAGGTTTCAGCTTTTAAGAATCACCAATGATTTTTTACAAAATTTTTGACCACGACTCACCCCGCGACAAAAAATGTGGTGGTTTGATGCGTTACGCTATCACTTCGCACCTTACACATAGAGGTTTTGCGTAAGTCTGGTTGACGATTCTCGCGATCGAGTTCACGACCTATAAGGCAAGAGGGATGCGCTACCTGGTTTTGACGATTGAAGTGCAAATACCCGCTAAGGTCAGATTTCTATCATGCGGTTTGAGGAATGCCCTACCTGGTTTTGACGATTCTGACTCCGGTACGAGCAGCCCCACCGTGTAGAGCGCTCCAGGCGGGAAGCGCGATCGTCAATGACGGTTGAGAATCGTCACAACTGTCATTATTGATAACGTAATCGCTTACTCTGGAAAACTTTGGAAGAATCGCTGCTGTCGGAAGACGGCATTTTTTGCAAGTTGCCACAAATACCCTGGACTGCACTTGCAACTCGGTTCGCGCGATCGCTCTGCGGGCTTGCAACTAATACCATTTCCGAAAAATTCTGCAACAGTAGCAACTTTTTTGTTGGCTTTGACTTGCGAATCAACCCAACGCTCGTGTTTGTAGCAGGGTTTTTATGAAATGAGATAACCGCCAAAACGTGGCCGAGCAACAATTATCTTAGAATCCGCCACTTGAAAGACTTGCCGACCTTTTTCGTTTCACCGAGGTTCATCGAAACCATTTGGTTAAAGACCGCAGCCGTAAAGTCGGTGTTCGACATCTGACGGAGTTTAGCTCCTGCAACGAGTTCGCGACAGTTGCGGTATGCTTCGCGGGTGCTGATCCAACCTTCAGCAACCGTATCCCGCAACTCTTCTGATTTCTGAATCAGTTTCTGGATGACCGGGACTGTATCGTCCTCATCTTGCTGCTGCCCTTTGTAAAGCACTTCAGCTTGGTTGATGTAGAAGTAGCTGGTGGCGATCGCCTTTTGAATGATGTCGGCCCCAATCAAGGTAGGGATTTCAATCTCAAAAGGCTTCTCGGAATGTTCCCTGCCTGAGAGCTTCCACTCTTCTTTCAACTGCAAGTAAGTTTTGAGGGTGCCGTCCAGGTTTTTCAACTTGCAGATTTCGTGCAAGCAATGCAGGATGAGGGCAATCCGCAGGCAGTACCCGCTCCACTTGGACATGGCTAGCTGGAAACCTTCATTCAGTTCAGCTTCTTCGCGCTCGACCATCGGGTTGAAAAAGTGCTGTTCGTAGTAGTCTGCTGCGGAGTCGCTGAGGTGGTAAGTGATCGGAAAACCCTGGTAAACAGTGCGGTTCGTTTCATCTTTGAGCACTTCGCCTGTCTCCTCATTTTGAACGGGACGATAGTGCATTTTGAGGACGGAAAGTTTGTGGTAGATGTCTTTGAGAAAGGCGTCAATGTCGGGGTAGGGCAGTCGCGTCCGCCGCCGTTTGGGCATCTGGGCCAAGCAGATTACCCACCGGGCCATCCAGCCGCTGGAAATTTTGCGGGGCGTCATCTCTTCGTCAAGCGTCTTGCGCTGGATGGTGCCGGTGATGGGGACGCACGACCTCTCCACCTCGACTCGACGATCGCGGTCAATGAGGATGACTTTGGGACCGCCGCCGTTGTTGAGGGTGAGGTAAAAGGCTTCGTCGTCCCCCTTGCCAGCCCGATATTTGTTGAGGGCTTTGAAGAAGCCGTCGATTTCGTCGCGGTGGACGAGGAAGCCGCGCGGATTTTCGTTGATGGTGCGGATCAGGGCTTCTACGGTGATGTGTTCGACCCAATACTCGCGAGGAACGGGTGGGGGCGGGAGTTCTTCTGGCGGGCTGTCAGAGTCTCGATTTTGCTGGGTGGCTTTTTGTGCTTCTTTGTAGCTTTTGAGGGCAATGCAGTATTCGCTGTTGGCATCCTGCTGCAAGAGCCGGATGGGGTTGACCATAACTTCTTGAGTTTGACTTTTAAGCTTCCCCGACCGGGCGGTGCTGATTGTCCACAGCACGCAGGACTTTTGTCTGAATCCAGGCCAAGCAACAATTTCAGCGGCCGTGCCGATCGCGCAGCCGAAGGTTGACCAACCTACTGTCATCAGGTGTTCGGCGCTGGTGGGCATTGCAGCAGCGATTTGTGCCAGGATGCAGGCAATTTCAGGCGGTAAAATTTGGTGCAAGTCGAGACTCTGCTTGCGCTTGCTAACTAAATCTTCAATAAGGGTTTTTTCGCTTTCGACTTCTGCGAACTGCCATTCTTGCAGTCGGGTTAAAACGATTTGTTCGACGTATTTGGGGTCGAGTTCCAAAGCTTGAGCGATTTGGGCGCACTCGGATCTTCGTTCTGACAGGGGAATGTTGCCCCGTTCCAGGAGCCGATCGATATATTTGAGGAGCAGGTTTTCTTTCTGTTTGCTGTCAGAATCCGGCGGGTAAAAATTATCTGTAACCTCACCGTTGTTTGGCGGGATGCTCTCTGGCGCATCTGCTTGTAACTTTTGAGAATTGAGCTGCTGCTGGCTCGCGGTCGGTGATGCCCTGGGGCGCTTGTCGATACCCCATTCTCCTAAAATCCTGTCTTTAATGTGAGGGGGGCATGAAGCCTGGAAGGTTTCTCGATCCAGCCGGTAAATCTTTTTCCAGCAATTTTCAGAGTCTCCGCTGTGATATTCGGCGGCGGTTTGGCAAGCGGAGGGGCTAATGGTTTTGAGGATGCGCTGCCATTTGTAGGGATCTCGGCTGCTGTCTTCCATTTGCCCCCAGGCGTACTCGGCTAAGATTTCAGTGGTGCCGGAGTAGGAGATACTGTAGCGGTGGCAGAACTCTTCCCAGCCGTAACATTCGGAGGCGAGAGCGGTCAGGGCGTCGGAGCGATCGCCTGTTTTGGCACCACCTGTCAGAATTTCAAGGGTGCGGGGGGAGATGAGGTCTTCTAGGCGAATTGCGCCGGGGACGTAACTTCCTGCAGAACGGGGCGAGGTGTTGGCAGGAATAGACGGGTGCTGTTGCCGTGTTGGGTAAATACCAACATCTTCCGGTTTGGCAACTGTAGGCGGATATGCAACAAAATATTCCCAGCGGTAAGGGATGCCGTTCGCGCCGACAGTAGGGGGCAGCAGGGTGTGACCGCCGTTTCGGGCAAGCAGTTCGCCCATTCGGGACCTGTCTCGATCTAGGCTGAAGGCTGTCCAATCTGGTTCTTCTGTGAAGGCGAGGATGACTCGGTATCCGCCCGAAGGGGTGCGAAATCGAGGGGCGACATTCAGAAGGGGGTACTCGTTGAACCACTGTTCAAGGCGCGCCTCAAAAGCTTGTGGCGAGGAGAAGACTTTTTCTTTGCGATCTAGATCGACAAAGGCGATGTAGTGGCCCTGTGCATTAGGTCCGCCGCCGAGAGTGCCGATGCCAGTGGTGCGGGCGAACCACTTCCCTAAGTTTGCCTGAGTTGGCAATTGGTTTTGATAGGGTTTCCAACTGACTTTGACTGCTTTTCCTTTCTGGTTTATCCAAGCAGGCGCTTTGCCTCCGGGAACGTCGCAGTCCCTTTCGCATTCCTTGGGACATTCCGGCAGCGCAGGTCGGCCCAAGCAATTGTGGAGCCAGTCGATTGTCTGGGCGATCGTCTGGGGAGCCTGATTAATGTCGCTCATCGGTGCACCTCCAAGCGATATGAGAGGAATTGGGCGATGCCTGTTTTGACATCTTCCAAGTGCCGGCTCCGGGTTACCGAGAAGTTTTTGCTAAAAATTTGGCAATTTGTGTTGGCAAATCTCCTAATTTTGCTAAAGTTAAATAGCATCCAATTTTGCTTCCCCAGCCAAAAAGCTTGATGCGGCTGTGGATGCAGGTCAGTCTCCATCAAAAACCTCCAATTTGACCCCAATTATTTACCAATGGTAAATCTAGATTCACCCACAGTGAATTAAGGTGACAAATCTTAATGCTAATTTATGAAGCCTTCCACAATACTTTGAAACGTTATGACATCAGTGGCAAAGCCCTAGCTCGAGTTGCTGGGGTCAGCGAGAGTCTTGTGTCGCAGTTTAGGCACGGCAAGAAGGGTGTAACTGACGAGATGCTCGACAACCTGTTGGAGGCGATGCAGAAAATTGCTCCGGGAGCACGCAAACATTTTTGTTCGCTGGTAGCTGGGGAGCTGGTGGAAGGAGCGGGTGTGGAGAATGCAATTAAGGAGATTTCTGCTGAGGATATTCCTGAATTGTTGATGGCGATCGCGCGTTGCTGGAAATCAGTTGACCATCCATCAATTTATGCAACAAGTGCGTTGATGGAGTTCCATCGCTAAAATGGTAGCACTCTAAGATAATAGATGTAGCGCCAAATTTTTAATAATTTTATACCTGCAAAATTCATATTTAATGAAAATTAATATTTAGTGTGATATGGAATTAATTTAACTACTTAATTTACCCAAATATAGCAACAAAAAGTAGTTATTTATCAACTACAACTACCATTTCTTCACTAGATTTGTTCCTAATTGATACTTATTTGTTATTGAGGTCTCTGGTGGTAGGCCTAATTGTTTGCGAAAATCTGAGTCCTATTTAGCGAGTTACCAATTTTTAGCAGTCGCATCCGCTAGCCTTGCACCTCACATTCCCGATCCATAGCCAATGCACGCTCTGTCAGAACCGGAATTGTTGCATGAATTGCATCGTCTCAACGGTATCCCTAAAGAAGTTCTATAAAATTACGAAATGATGCAACTACTGATTCCTATTGTGCGGGCAGATTTAGCAATTGATGAAGTCTATGTTTATACTAACGAAGCGCCATTAGAATGTCCGATTACTGTAATTGGTGGTTTGCAATACCCCGAAACGAGTCCCGATATTATTGAAGGTTGGAACAAACATACAATCGCTTTTTGTTCGCTGCAAATGTTTCCATACCATCACTTTTTTTTAAAGAGATATCAGTTGCTTTTGCTTCAAGCTACTTGTCAAAAATTGCAGCAAAATCAATAATTTTTCACGGCTTACGACTAATGATGAATACTAATATAATTGAGTGGAAAATACCCCCAAAAGACCTAATACTTAATAGCGATGAGGTTCATGTTTGGCGCGTTGATCTGGAGATGAGAGCATCTTGCCTACAAAGCTTGCAGGAGAGTCTCTCTACTGACGAACTTAAAAGAGCAGAGCGTTTTTACTTTCAGAAAGACAGAGCGCATTTTATCGCAGCTCGCGGTATTCTCAGAAAAATTTTGGGCTGCTATCTAAATAAAAATCCTAACGAACTGCGCTTTAGCTATAACCCCTACGGAAAACCATCTTTAGTTACCGCAGTATCCGAATATAAACTTTGCTTCAATTTGTCTCACTCTCACGGAATTGCTCTCATTGCTGTGGAGCAAAATCGAGAAGTTGGCATTGATATTGAACGCATTCGTAAAGATTTTCCCTACCAGCAGATAGCCGAAAGTTTTTTTTCGCCTTTTGAAAACGCCGTATTGCGCTCGCTCCCCGAACATCAACAACTGAGAGCTTTTTTTACCTGCTGGACTCGCAAAGAAGCCTACATCAAAGCGGTAGGTAAAGGTCTTTCAATTCCTTTGGATGGATTTGATGTTGCGATTGCGCCGGGAGAACCAGCAGCACTGTTAAACTTTCTGGAAAATCCAAAAGAAGTTTCCCGATGGTCTTTGATTGAGTTAGTCCCCGGTTTAGATATGGTAGCAACTCTTGCCGTTGAGGGCGATCGCTGCCAACTTCTCTGCTGGCAGTGGCAATACTCCTGCTAATAAATCCTAGAAGGGATTCTGGTTGATCAAACGCAGCCGATTTAAGCAAAGTTTTAGTACCTTCTCTCGGACAAACAGCAGTCTAGAAATTAATTGCAGCGGGCAAAAAAGGAGTCAACGCGATTAGGCGGAGTCTCAAAAAATTCATAGCCTAGTCAGAGTTTGAATTTGAAAATAGTCGGTCAAATATAGATTCCAATTGATTGATTCAAGGAGATGTCGCGCTGCAATTTCTTTATCAAGAAATTGATCTGAAAACCTATCAAAACAAATCAGTTGCAGTCGATGCACAGTTAAGAACTCATGTCAATCTCAAAAGGAAAGCGAGATTTGATTTCGGGCCTGCCACTAAAACAGTTGAAGGATATACCACCTTCAACTGAGTTGCCTGCAAATTTTGCCAAAATTCATCCCCCGCGCTTTGAGTGTGGCGAGATGGTGCGCTGGACTGATGTTGGCGAAGAAGGTGACAGAGGAATGGTTATAGGCAAATTTTACAACTATGAACAGCGTCAGCGTTGTTGGATGTGGTGCTACATCATTTGCCTTACTCCTGATTCCAAGAGTGCAAAGTGGTGTCAGTTTGATACTGCCTGGGAGGAAGATTTGGAGAAGTTTGAGGATGATAAAAAAGCAGCAGACTTTGACAGATAGAGAACGCAATTTGATTGCAGTTTACAGTCAATGCCAATTGCAAATGACACCGAGGCAGTTTTATGCAAAGTGGGGAGTGAGTTATGAGGAAATTGCTTTTATTTGTTCTCGTTCTGATTCTACAGTGCGGGGTTGGTTTAGAAAGGGGGAAAATCGCCGATTCCCTACTGCTGTCGATTTGCGTCATTTGGCTTTAATGGATTTTCTGCTGGAACACTTTGAGGAAATTCCAGAGACATTGGTGGCTTTCCTGTGTCCGCCTTGCGAAGAGAATAGCCTGGATTAATAGTGGCGGGTATAACGGAAAGACTGTTCAGGGCAACGACTGTATACGTTGTCGCAATCATATACTGCTGACTTGTTCCAACAGTTTTGGTGGCTGCTATACATACATCAAGCTTTTTCAGCATCAAAAGATAATTTGAGCTGGTTATAGCACAAACCTCGTCAAATATCAATGTCACCGTGACCTGTCTTTGACAAGATTATTCAATTACTGTCTTGGCAAGCAATCAAACAAGAGCACAATCTGTTACTTTTACTGCTGAGGTACTAAAATGACCTACTCTGAAAAATTGCACCCGTGGTGTATCATTAGCCTGCTTCCTAATTGTCAGCGTGTTATTGTGGCACGATTTCGTAAGAGAAACGATGCAGATGATCATCTACGGGTTTTGCAGCGATTAGTGAAAACGCGCACATTTGTGATTATTTTTGACATGCAACCAAAGCCTACTGTGCCTAAAGAATAACGGCGAATGCAGCGAAGGTTTGAATTTGAATTAATCGAGATACCTGCGTTAGTTGAACAAACCGACTTTCCAGCGATTTCTCCCAGCGACAGAACCTACTGATAGCTGGGAGAATTTTTTATATATTTTACCGATCATCTACTAACTACAACTTTTTATCATAGTGTTGATTTACGCTCTAAAGCGATCGCATTTGTACGGATAGTTACAATTGCATAAGTAAATATGCTCTGATTGATAGCTGTGCAATCGTAGATGTGGCTAATAGTAATATAGCTTGCGAGCGCAATAGATATTCCTTCTCTATCAATACTTCGGAATTTTTGCTAGTTTTTTTGAGAGATGGCTCTGGCGCAAGGTTCGTAGGTGGCTAATGTTGCGCTGAGTTTTTGGATTTCTTGCCATAGCTCTACTATCAAGGCTTCTTTTGCCTCGTTCAATAGTTGCTTTAAGTCGGGGAGTTTTTCCATTCCTTTATCTAATGTCTATCTCGTCTTCTTGTCAAAGGGGTTGAGCAATTACAATCAAAGAATCAATAGAGACAAGTGCGACCGCATCTTGTCGGACAGATAATTAATGGGAATTAATTAAGGAATTTCTTGGGAAACACGCTTACCGTTAAAACTTTACAAAAAATAGATCGTTAAAAGCAAGGCCGCGAGCGCGGCAATTTGTGAGAATAAGCTGCACTTGCTTGTACTGCGAATCCAGCCATGACCCAAATAGAACCAAATTCCGAACTAACTGGAGAGGATATTCCACTTTCAGCTACTCAAAAAGTGGGTGAAACCATCAACAAAACTGAGAACATTTCACAGAGTCCTGACTTACTTGATGAAGGAGAATCAGAACCTTATGAATTCAATTTTTGTACAGTCAAAATCCACATTATTATGCGACCAGACGACGGGCATCCCGAAGGGCGAATCGTAGAAATTACAGCAACGAGCCACGACGACTTACCACTATTAACACAAGTTAGAGAGAACTCAATTGGAGCTTGGCCAAGTGCTTTACAAGAATTGCTCCAGCGGTTAGCCTCCAATTTACCTAACCGAAAAGTGAGTGCTCAAATTCGCTCTTCTTTACGTCCACCCCGCAAGAAAGCTAAACCAATCCCTCAACACCCTACTGATTCACCCGTCAATAAGGGTGAAATCGGAGTCCAAATTTCCTTGTTTTAAAGAGGTAAAAATGAGTCTAATAGAATACGAAGGCAGACAAATTGAACTGCCCAACGAAATTACTTCAAATGATGAAAAGTTACTCGAAGTCCTGCTTCCTTACTTCCCGGAATTAAGCGAAGCTACGATTGAAAGAAAAGCAGGTCAACCCATTAAAATCATCAAACAAGCCAAGACAAAAGGTGTAGAAGAGTCGCAAAAAAAACTATCCGTACTGCATAAAAATTCCGTATTTCAATGCCAGATAAAAACTCATCAAATCCTCCCCCCCATTCCCCACTCTCCTCACTTATGGCAGCACCAGAAGAACCGAATCAAGCTGTCCAACTCACTTGGGCTCTCCAATGTGAATCTATCAACGGTTATGTTACTCCGCTAACCTTAGCAAGTCGCACTCAAGAAATCTCTCAAGCAATAGCGAGAGGTGAACAAGAACTACAGCGATTTAAAGCAACTCTCAAACAACTGCAACTTGCGCCAGCTATTGCACATCCCCAAATTCCCCTGAATTTTTAATGCCTGCAACCATTTTGTCTGTGTCGCAAGCCATCGCTGGTTTGCGACACTCCTACCCAGTAACCAAGCCAATTGAAGCGATTGAATTTCTCCAGCAAACGCTTAATAGTATTCAAATACTAAACCTTTACCAACACTTTTTTCCAACTGAATTTACCACCAGTACCAGTTCTATTTACTCTGATAGTCCTGACATTCATAGCCCCCGCGAATTAGAATTTTTCAGTCGGCTTGACGAAACAGAACTTATCCCTATCAGCCCCTGGCAATTAGAAATAGCCCAAGAAGAACGCCTCGACGAACTCCTGATAGAGCCTTGGGGGTTAGATTGGTTGAGCTATGAAGATTATGATATTGAGTCATTAGCCCCTGAGTGGCAAATCTTGCTGCCTCTAACTTCTAAAGGACTAGATTGGCTAACTGAAAATGACGCACAAGATTGGTATGAAGAGGAATTTAACGTTTTATTTTCTCACGTTTTACCACCCGATCGTATCAATTATCTGCAATTCCAAGAGCTTTGCTCTCTGGCTGACTTTCCCATAAAATTAGTGCCAATTGTACTAAGTTTCCTCAATTATTCAACAGGTAATATTTGGCTAGACGGCTGCGCTCAAGACGAGTATCAATTTAGAGAATGGACAGTCGAAAACTTGATATCTTTATCAGCGCAATGGCAAAGTGCTAAAGAAGTAATAACCCAAGCTCAACAGGTTATCGACTGGCTTGCTACTGACCGCCCTCGACGTTTTCAGCAAATTCTTGAACTCTGGAACAAGAGCACTTTGTCAATTTGAATTACCTATGAATCCAAATAATTACGATTGAAACTCTCAAGTCTAAAAATGCTGAGCTCCCCGCTTAAGCGTATTCATTGTGAAGCAGCAACCGCTAGTGCGGTTGTAGCTGTTGGAAATTGAGGTCTTAACCATGACTGAAACTCTAACAACAACCGAAAGAATTGCACGTCTCAATGACCAGTTGCGTCAAGGAAATACCAAAATTGGTGAAATTCGGATCACTCAAACTGTAAAAGCTCTTCCTCCTGAATACCAACAAAAATTACTGCAATTAGTAAGAGATTTTAACAGTTTTGAATCGGGCAACGACCCCTACGGAGAACGAGATTTTTTTGCCATTCAACTGGATAGCAAAAACTACTTTTTCAAAATTGATTATTTTGACAGAAAAGCTTGGCTGGACAACCAAGAAGTGAGTTCAGAATGCCCAGAAAACTCGGATAAAACTTGGAGAGTTGCTACCCTAATGAAATCGAATGAATACTAATTTTCAAGCATGAGCTAACCTTACCTATCGGGTTAGCTCTATAACCTCTATCAATTTTAAGCTATTATGCAACCTTTGTCAGGAGAAGCCTTCCGTGAAATTCTGCAAATAGCTCCCCGACAGCTAACAGAAATTGATGCTGAATTACTGTTCATCAAAGAACAATACCTGTTCCATTATCGAGAAGGGACAAAGGAACACTACAAACTACTCTCCTCTGTCAGTTTGAGAACTGCATTTTCTCACGAGCCAATTGATACAGGTTGGATGCCTCCAGGAGTCATAAGGTGGGGAACTAATTCTCAAGGAAATTGGGTAGTAAAATTCATACATCCTGCTCAATATAACCTCCACTTTGATGATATTGAACCGATTACTATTCCGCTAACCGCTTTGGTATTGGTAGGACAGAACACTCAATATTGGGTATGGGCAACTGATGTCGCCACCTTCAACCCAGAGGCGAAAGCTTACCATACTCCCTTACCAAATATCCACCCAAACGGTTTAATTTGCTGGGGACAAAATACTCCCCCGGTTGCTTCAACTCAAACCATTGATATTGCTTGGCAAACTTTCATCACTACTCCTTTCAATGCTGACTTATCCAGCCAAAAAAGCCGAAAGTTTCCCCAAGATGTCAGAGAACATCTGAAAAATTTAGCCTTGAAAAAAAGGCGTTTCTATCCTGTTAAAGATTTAGTTGAAAGCAGGTGCAACCAGTCAATTAACTCTTTAATAGAACACCTTTTATTGATTGCTAACCCTATCTAGGCATTGCACTCAACATTTTTCTTTCAACCGCCAAGTTTAAGTTAATGCTAAAACTTTTTAACCACATTCATGCCTCTATTCCCTTGCCTCCCATTGCTACTGGAGTATTCTGCGAATACGTTACAGCTTCTAACGGCGTGTTTGTGCGTTCAGTTCGCCCCGGACTAGAGGCAATGATTCCTGTTGCAAATTCAGCGCCCAATACTATCAAAGGGTTGCCATCTATAGAACCGTACTTGCACCTTGACACTCGTTCAGTACCATTAGAATTACTCCTTTCTATGTGTACAAAATCTGCATTTAGCAAAGATAATAGTGGGAATCTCACAGAGATTTTATTTCACCTATCCCTTGACAGCCGCAATCAATGGCAACTGACAATTCCACTCCAAACAACTACACGAACAAGCTGCCAACCTCTTGATAATTTATCCTGCTCAACTGCCTTAATTGAATGCCACTCTCACGGAGAAATGCCTGCTTTCTTTAGTAGCACAGATGATGCTGACGAGCGCGGGTTTAGACTCTATGCAGTCTTGGGTAAAGTTAATACTTTAAATCCTGAGATTTTAGTCAGAATCGGAATTTTCGGACACTATAGCTTAATTAAAGCTAGTTCTGTATTTGAAGAGCCATATTTTATCACCGATGCTTACCAAAACTCCCTTAAACCTCGACTTTGAGTACGCCAATTCTACCCCTCTCCTCCTCAAAGATTACTCTCACCTACACTTGTGGCTCGTTGGCTGTGGGGGCACTGGCTCTTATGTAGCTGAAAGTTTAGCACGATTAGCTTACGTTTTCAAACAACGTGGTAAAAATGTCAATGTTGCCTTTGTTGACCCTGACATTGTTGAAGAGAAAAACTTGGGAAGGCAGAGATTTTGTCAATCTGAACTCGGATTGAATAAAGCCGCTACTCTTGCTTTGCGTTACAATCTTACCTGGGGGCTAGAAATTAGTGCAATTCCTGACTATTTTGACCCCAAATTGGTAAAATCATACTGGAATGATTTGGTAATTATCACTGGCTGCGTTGACAATAGTGCGGCTCGTCGTTCCCTCGGCAAAACACTAGAAAGTAACCGCCACTCTGATATTCCAAGAATCTGGTATCTTGATGCTGGCAATAACTTTGATAGCGGTCAAATTCTACTAGGTAGTCATAATTGTGGTGAGGGGTTAATTACTCACCTAGATCAATTTGAGAAAACAGGCATTATGGGAGCGTTACCCTCTCCTATTTGGCAGTGCCCCAATTTGAGAGAATCCCAGCCTGAAGAACTGGCAGAACCCCATTTATCTTGTGCTGAGTTATCCACTATTAACGCTCAGAGTCTCACAATTAATCAGGCGATGGCCTCCATTATTGCTGACTATTTATTCCGTCTCACTTTGACGAATGACTTGCGGAGGTTTGCCACTTTCCTTAACCTTAAATCTGGTTCTATGCGCTCGGAATTTATCAGTTTTTCATCTCTTAAAAGGTTTGCAAGAGAGGGAGGGGGAAGGGGAAGGGTGGAAAAAGGAAGGGAAGAGGAAGGGGAAGGGTAGAAAAAGCTGATTATTTGGGGAGGGGAAAGGAAGGCTTCGCCGTGAACTATGCCGCTCGACTGAGCGACATTTCGTAGCTAGAGCTAGATTAGATTTTCAATTTAAAACTGCACATGAGTTATTTAGCAAATGTGATGTTTTAGTTGTTGAAGACTTGAGTGGCAAAAATTTAACTAGACGTGCCAAACCCAAGACTGATGTTGAAAATGGTAATTTGGTTTATTTGCCGAACGGTCAGTCAGCTAAAAGTGGCTTGAATAAATCCATGCTTGATGCGGCTCATGGGCAATTCGCGATCGTCCTAAAATATGTCGCTTGGAAATTGGGTAAAAGCATTTTGTTTGTTGATGACCCGAAAGGCACTTCTCAGCACTGTTGGAACTGCCTCAACAAAGTGCCGAAAGGATTATCGGAGCGCTGGCATTCCTGTCAGTGCGGGGAGTCTTTGGATCGAGATGAAAATTCAGCCAAACTTATAGAACCCATTTGAGATCTTTTTAAGAGGATGCTAGCCGTTTGAGCATTAGCCGAATGAAACACAGCTTGAGCTTGGCATTGGAACGAGCGAGTGTACGGTCAAAATTCTTGATTAAGCTTTTACATCGATCTACCCAAGCATTTGAACGTTCAATTACCCATCTAGCCGCCACAGGCACAAATCCAGATTGCCCTTTAGCTGCCTTCTCTGCTTTTGATGGTTTGGCTGAGAGTTCAAATTGAATCTTAGTCATAATGTCAGGGTAAATCTCCTCCAAAGCTTGCGTGAGTTTTTCAGGATGATAGCCGTTATCTAATAAGATGGTTGTCTTCGGTAACTCGACAGGTTTCAATTTGAAATAATCGATGTTTTGGGAAAACATTTCAATCAAACCACAATCATCTGATAAGCTAGCTTTGGTGCAATGAGTAAAGAACGGAAAGCCCAGGATATCGACGGCTAGGTGTCTTTTGATACCGTTTGTTGTCTTGTAAAAACAAAACCCTTTCGACTCAATACTAGCATTACAAGTGTTTTTTACCGCTTGTGAATCAACCATAATTAATGTCGTCCACTGCGGTTTTTTTTGACTTGTTCACGCACCTTGCTATGTAGCTGTACCAAGATTAGATCGAGTGCACCTTCCTCACACCAATTCTGGTAATGCCAAAATACTGTCGAGTATGGCGGTAGATCTCTGGGTAGGTCAGACCAATTACAACCATTTTTGAGTTGATAAAATATGCCGTTGAGAATTTGCCGTTTTGTCCACACTGGTGGCCTAGTTTTCTTCTTCTGCGGCAGTAATGGCTCGATGATTTCCCACTCTTTGTCGCTCACATCACTCGAATAACCCATTTTCAGCCCTGACCTACTTAACCTTACTGATTCTACCCGATCGACTGTTGTCAAGCCGATCGACTGTTGTCAAGCTGATCGACTGCTGTCAAGCTGATCGCTTGCTGTCAAGCCGATCGCCTGTTGTCAAGCTGATCGACTGCTGTCAAGCCGATCGCTTGCTGTCAAGCCGATCGCCTGCTGTGAACCGATCGACTGCGGCTCGCGATCGCTAAAAAGATCTCAAATGGGTTCTATAGGGGGGATAGTGTGCGATTCTAATTTCTATTCCTAACTCGTCAACTAATTTTTGTAAATCCGATTTAAAGATATGATGGTTGGAATTATTACTACCACCGCCATCGCATTTTATCAAAATTGAATAGGCTGGAGGGTAGATAAATTTTCCGTAATTAACCCACCATAATTTAATCGATTCACAAGCAAATTCACTCGTGTCTTTACTGATTCCCAGGTTTAAATATCCTCGGTTATGTTGCAGATCATAAATTCCATGAGGTACTACTTTTCCTTCAGCCAAACTCCAAAAAGCATGGTCAAATGTCGTAATAGCTTCCGTAGTATATAGACTTCCTGCTCGATATAGATTTCCAATAAATTCCTTCTTTTTCGTGTCCATACTAACAATCGAATTTCCCTGTAACTCATACTCTGCGGGAATTCGGGCAAGATTTTCAAATTATTCATTACGATTCTTTGTTACTCCGGTTGTTTGTTTTTTTTGAGCTTGGCGTTTTACATATCCATGTTTTTTTAACAGTTTTTGAACAACTGTTGTACTGACTATTGTTTCCTGAGCCTTCAGACCTTCAACTATTTGTTGCTGGGTAAGATTTGTCCATTTAATTTTTTCCGACATTGGATCTCCGGCTGTATGGTTTTTTAAGACTTCTAAAAAACGCTCATTTAACTCCGGTATCTCAGAGTCCCTAGTTTTTCTTCCTCCTCCACGTCGGCGAATTCTCTGTTGATTACAAGTAGTGTCTGATTCACTTTTTAACTCCTTAATTCCCTTGGCTATTGTATTCCTGTCTACTCCCAAAACTCGGGCTATGTAAATAATTCCACCATAGCCAAGTTTTACGGCTTCTATCGCTGCATATTTTCTTTGGTCTTTTTCAGATAAAGACTGATGATGTTTTCGCATTAAATCAGTAATTTCGTCTGAGTAACACATAAATTAAGTTAGTCAGAAATTATTCAAATAAAAAAATCATGGCCGACATAAAAAGAACCAAGTAGGTATAATATTTGATATCTCTACCGCAACATAAACCTATTCATATTCACTCATTTATTTATTATACATCGCTGATGTTATTAAATTTTCATTCCTTAGTCGCTTCTAGGAGCACTGCTTGTTTGTCAGCATCGGTGTTTCCCGCCAAACGAGTTATTTGTTGAGCTTTCCACCTCAAGCCGTGTTGGGCTTTTGTCAAGTGAGTATGTTGCAGCCAAGCATCGATGCCGTTTCGGGTAATGAATTTATCCGGGTCGCCGTCACCATCTTCACCCACCGGCAATCGGGGAGCTACATAAGGTGTAATCCCTGCCAACAACAAAGATTTAATGCAGCTTTCGATACCCTTATCCCCCGCGCTATCCGGGTCTAGGCAAATCACCGCTCTCTCGATACCCGAACGCCGTAGTGATTGCACCTGTTCTCCCGACAAGCTGGCAGCTACACAAGCCACAACTCGGCTATCTCCCAATGCTTGAGCCACCGCTGCATCCGTCACCCCTTCGACCACTACTACTTCTTTGTGACCCGCCGCCAAAGCTCTATCAAAGTAAATATGTAATAAATATTTACAATGACTGAACCCGTATCACCTTTATTGAGGTGGCTTTGTGAAGAACAGGCGGACATTCATGGCACAGAATTAGCTCAACAAAGCGGTATTGCGCGGCAGACTTGGAGCAAAGTGCGGCAGGGAAAGCAGGATCTCAGCAGCGACTTGCTGTGGCGGTGCATGGAGGTAATTGCCCGGTTGCGCCCGCGCAGTGAGTGCGCCCAGGTGGTTAGCATCATCACCTCTCAAAATGACTTGGAGAGGAAGAAAAGAGAGAGAGAAGAGCACCCGCTCTTAAGGATCGAACGCGCTCTGTCCGAACTCAAAGACGAGACTGAAGAAAACCAAGCCATGCTGTTAATCGCAAGGCGCTTGAGAGAATCGCAGAACAAAGTTAGCGCGATTAATTTTTAGGAAGCCAACTTCCAGGGATGCCCTGCGATACTGAAAATGGTGGCGCTGCGCGAGTTTCGCCACCATGATTTAGTTGCTTTTTCATTAGGTGTCCGCTATCTTCTTGCTGCCACCATTTGAGCAGGTGAAGGTTTCTCCTGATTGCCCTTGTCGGCGGTACACCAAGAATCCAGCATCCGACCATACAGCACGCTAGTTTCATAAGCGATGCGGCTGTACTCTTTTCCCAATGCCGAATCTTCATCGCACTGGGGGTTGAGGTCAATTCCCATTGCTAAATGTTCTTGATCGATTTCGCGGTGTACAACCCAATAACGGTTAGTTTTGAGTCCGATTCGAGCGAAAATCGGGATGACCGCCGAAAAGAAATCGAAACTCACGCCCTCGGAAATGAGCTAGTACCTAGGCCGCGAATAAATAGACATCTCCAAAAACAATTAAAGCCTTTGTGTAACTAGGCTGTATGACGTAAATGCAATCATCCTAAATTAGCGACTCTGTACGCTCTAATAAGGCTTTGAGATATTTATTGTTGATAATTAAGCCAAAATATCTAGTTATCTGCGTTGATTTTAACCTGATGATGTAGCAGATATTTCTCATGGTAATATTAGCGCTCTAATTCGTAACCTTACTATTCCACAAATCCTGGGGGGGTGACAAGGAGCCTGGAACCCTTATTTGGTAAGGATTGAGGCAATGTGTGGTAAAAAAAGATAGGCAGCAAAATTGTTACAGGCTTGCCTATCTAAAAAATAATGTTACCAACATTCTACCAGACACATTTACAAAAACAACTAACTTTAGCTCAGTTGAAAGTGATGGAACTCTTGTTACCTATAATACAAGCAGAAAAACAAGTGAGATTAGAGCGGTTGACCAGGGTATTTCCGTACCCAATTTCAACCGAAAGTCGTCGGCGAAAATTACAAAGACTTTTGGATTGGCCTAGTTTAACAATTAATGCTATTTGGTTCCCATTAATTGCTTATTGGTTGACCAAGTATTGTCCTGTTGGTACTCGTGTATCAATCGCAATTGACCGCAGTCAATGGGGGCGTATTAATCTGTTTATGGTAAGCTTAATCTGGGAGCGCAGAGCAATTCCATTATACTGGTCACTGTTGCCCAAATTAGGAAATAGTAATTTGGAAGAACAAACTACAAATTTAGAGCAAGTTTTACCATTGTTTTCAGAATATAAAGTCATCGTTTTGGGAGACCGTGAATTCTGCTCTGTAGATTTGGGGAACTGGCTGATGGAAAAAGGTGTGTCTTTTTGCTTGAGGCTGAAAAAGAATCATTGTATCGAAACAGAACATTTAGTTTGGCAACGGCTAGATCAACTAGGAATAGTGCCGGGAACGTCTTTATACTTTCAAGGAAAAAGAGTCAGAAAAAGTCGTCCTGCTACTGGATTTGACCTAGCCTGTAAATGGAAAAGAAACTATGGAGGATTTACAGTGGATGAAGCATGGTTTATTCTCACAGATTTAGGGTCATTGCCAGCAGCAATCAATGCTTATAAGCAGCGGATGGGAATTGAAGAAATGTTCCGAGATTGTAAAACAGGAGGCTACGATCTTGAAGGAACTAGCTTAAAAGGAGACCGACTGATTAAGATGATTTTGCTGATGACTCTCGCCTACACTGCGGCAATATTTCAAGGAACTGAAATCCGGCAAAAGCAGGTGCAAAAATATGTATCTCGTCGTAAAGAACCCAAAAAAAAATATCGTAGACGGAGTACATTTGGTGTGGGTATAGATGGAGAAAAGTGGGTTAATTATCTAAAACAATATGCTGAACAAGTTGAAGAGTTAATGAAGTTAAGTCCAAATAAACGCCGATTTTATCAACAAGGTATGCGGGCTGCAACCCTTATCCGGTCTATCTCCTAGACCTTTCTGTCACCCCCCCAGCCACAAATCGTCAACACTACTTGCTCATATTTTTGGGGATTCAACCTAAATCTTTCTTGGACAAATCGAAATATTTTGAGCGAGCGAATTCGATGTTCAACAAAGATTCTTTGAGCCTAAAATGCTTTGTTTTGTTCTTTTTGTTCAGTTGTTAATTCTCGATTTCTGGGTTTTTTAATCGGAGTTGTAATTAAAGCTTCTCCAACGTAAGCTTTATCTCCCTTAAATATGAGTTGAGGGTCAAACTGTGAGCGTTCTTCTCGGAATAAAGTTATATCGCTTTTAGGTCCAGGTTTCCCTGCCACAACATCAACGATATCTCTACCATCTGGCATGACAATTATTTGACTTTTAAATGTATGATTACTCTTCTTGCCTGAAAAGTATTTTTCTTGTTCATCCTGATCTCCAGGTCTCTCTCTGACTTGTTCGTAGGTATCTACTATTAATTCATATTCTGTGAGTATTTCCTTGACTATTTCATAGTCAGCAGCGTTTTTTTTACTTGTTCAAGTAAGCTACATGGTAGCAATTCTCGCAATTGAGGCAACCAATAGTTAAATGTATCATTAGCTGTAGACTCACTTACTCCAAACTGGATGCCCAGAAGTTGAAATGTTGTCAGATGCCTCAGATAGACCAATGTTAAAATTATTTGTTCGCGAGCGAGATAGTTTGGGTTTTCTACCGCCTCCACTAGCAATAAGTCTAACTTTCTTTGATTCTAGTAAAGCTTGTTTTTCATGATGTAATCGTTCCGCGTTTTGGATTAATTGTTGTAACTGCTCATAATCCAGACCCATTAATCGCTGTGTTTCTTTAGGATGCTCTTCAATATGATTGAGTATGTCGCTCATGTTTCTGTGTCAAAAAAGCTTTATGATGTGATCTTACCACGAACTGTTACTATTTTGGAGATGTCTTTTTAATTAAAACGTAAAAGTAGTTCGGAATAAGCCAATCCAAATACTATCATTAGCAGCATTATGCTCAGGATTAGTAATTAACAAAACTCCGGGAGTAATAAATATGTTGTTAGTAAGTGGATAACGATAAGATAGCTCAAAATGCAGCGAACTATCGCGGTCTAAGCGAGAAGAAACATCATTACTTGTCACCTTCGGGGGCATCCCAAAGACAAAATTTAACTGACTCCCTAACTTACCCAAATCTGGCACTACCGCAGTAACTGCCCAACTCCAGATATCGGCACTAGATCCCTTTGAACCATCTAAACTATTAACACGGGGCGAAGACTCAGCCCTAGCATTAAAATAGCTAACCCAAGCGCCTAAAATCAACTTATTGCTCAACTTATAAGTAGATTGTAAGCCATAAGCATTAGAAGAAGTCGCTGTACTTTTTCCAAAAGGTGACTGAGCAAATATACTGCCTTTACTCCCCGTTACATTAACAGTTGAACCGCGTTCAGGAGCGTAGTAATGACCGTAGGTAAAAGCGATCGCTAACCTATTAGATGGAGTATAAGTTAACTGAGTTAAAGCAGTATATTGACCGCCAAATAGTCCCTCAACTGGATTGCTACCACTCATAGTTGAATAACTGACACCAGCGGCAATTTTATCGGTAAAATTATAATAAACTACAGTCCCCGTACCCGAAGCAAACGAATAGATAGGACTTTCACCACCAAAATTAGAAATAGAAGAAACAGGATTAAGTGCAGGGAAAATGGGAGTAGGATAGTTTGCACGAGGTGCAATCATTACTTTACCGCGTTTACCTATAGGAAACTCATACAACAACGAGCCTAGCTGAAGCTGAATATTATTGGTAGTGTTATCGGTAGTGTTAACGGCACCAATCAGGCGAGTCATATCTGTTCCTGTAATACTACTACCAAAATTGCTGACATTTCCAGCCCGAATGCTAGTACGTAATCGGTCTCGACCTGTAAAGCTGGTATCAAAGTTGAGATTTAGGCGCGCTGATAAGGTGAGATTTTCATTCAAGTCGTCCCGGGGCTTTTCCCCAGGAGGAACAGCTTTCTCGTCTCCAAAAGCACTAATTAAATTAAAATCTACTGTTCCCCGGAGCACTGTAGTAGTGCTAAACTGATTTTCGTTGAGAGAGGTTACTCGCTGTTCTAAATTATCTATTTTAGCGGTGAGAGTTTTCAGTTCAGTAGCAAAATCTGCTTGTAGCCTTTGTACAACTGCCAACTCTTCTTTATTGGGGAATGTATTGCTTAAGCTATAAATTATACGTCCAACTTTAATCAAGCAAGTATTCAAGGCAGCAGCAAATTCATAACGGGTTATAGCACGATTACCCTCGAAAGTACCTTTGCCAGAACCAGCAACGCAACGATATTTTTCTACCAAGCTTCGCAGCGCTTCATAAGCCCAGTCCCCCGGACTAACATCTCGCAAGTCTGTGACACTGGTAACTTCCTCCATAGCATCTGGTGGTTGGCTATATAGTTGGGGCGGTTGTAATTGGTTAGTAGGAATTTCTTGGACTTGAGGTTTATCATCCGCGTTAACTGAGGGCAACCTATTACCAGAAGATACTTGGTTTTCTAATGTGTTAGAAATTACCTTTGAATTACTCAGTAATTCTTCCCAATACTTCTCGGATAAGACTCGATCTCCCCTAACCTCCTTACCTTCGATCTGGCTTAAGGAGGGGGGGACATAGCCCTCCTCCTTTCCAAGAGGAGTTGGGGGAATATTCGACGATTCAATATTACTAACCGACAAGTCTTGGGATTCTTCCCCAAAATCATTTGAGTTTAAAGTTGTTACAGATAATGGACGCAGAGATTCGTTAGTCGTATTAATTTCATCAGTTGATGTAAGCATAACATCTGAAGGCTCTGCCAATCTAATAACTTGCTCAGTAGCCTCATTCTTCTCTGGCAAATTCGCAGTTGTAGTTGTTTGAAAGTCCGGTAATGGAATATCGGCAAGATTTGCTTGCCCCAATACAGGGGGTAATATTAACAAGTTACAACCCAGTATTAATGAGGTTAGCGGCAACGGCAGACTCAATTTGCTCATAATTTCTCTTTCCGATCGTACATACAATGGATAACAAACCTTTTTATCTCCGAAGGCAGGAGGCTCTTGGCAGGAGGCAGGAGGCTCTTGGCAGGAGGGAAGAGGCTCTTGGCAGGAGGCAGGAGGCTCTTGCCAGGAGGCAGAGGCAGAAGGAAAACTGCCGTCTGTTTCCTGCCACATCGGAGGGAGCAAGGGTTTAAGACCGAAGGCAGGAGAAGTCGAATCCCCTACTGAGAAAGCTCCTCCTGCCTCTTGGGGAGCATCTCATATTTGTAAAAACACTTGTTCTGGCTCCTTCCTTCTTCCTCTTTCCTCCTTCCTTCTTCCTCTTTCCTCCTGCCTCTTCCCTTCTGCCTCCTGCCTCTTGCCTTCTGCCTCCTTCATTAAGGACGAACTCTAAATTCATTATTTGCAGTTTCAATCACTTTATTAGCTACATCTTCAGGAATTTTCGTGTACCCTAATTCTCGATTAAATCCTTGACCTTTAGTTAGAATCCATGTCAACAAGTTCTTATTAGCTTGGACAAGAGTTTCATTGGGATACTTTTCATAAAATAGTAGCCAACTCAAACTAACCAAGGGGTAGCCATCTTCTGGGTCATCAATATCTTCCGTCGTGAAGTCATCGTTAAACTTTATATTAGCTAAGGCTTTTTCAGTCTCTGCCAAAGTCGGTTCCACGTAACGACCAGCCCGATTTTCAATCCTAGCTATAGCTAGATTGTTCTTACGAGCAAAGCTTGTTTGCACATAGCCGATCGCACCATCAATCCTTCGTACTTCTCCAGCCACTGCACTATCTTGAGGAAGGGCAGCGAAAACCTGAAATCCCCAATTAGGTTCCCGCGCCGCTTCTATCTTTCCACCTGTAATTTTTCGCAAGTATTTAGTGAGCGTGAAGGTAGTACCGCTACTATCGGATTGAACTACAACTTGAATCTTTTTGTTAGGAAAACGGGAATCAACTTGGTTCCAATTGGCAATTTTACCTGTGAATATTTGTGCCAGTTGCTCGCGAGATAACTTGACATCGGAGGTCACATCTTCAAGGTTGTAAACAATAGCTATTGCCCCTCCTCCTGTGGGTACCATTAACAACCCATCTTCCATCTGATTTTTCTCAATTGGGGTAGGAATTAAAGTAGTACCTCCGAAGTCCAGTGTTTTATTAATGAACAACCGAATACCACCACCACTGCCAATGGAACTATAGTTGAACTTGACCCCTGTTTCCCGTTCGTATTCTGCGCTATAGCGCTGATAAAGAGGTTCGGAAAAAGAAGCACCAGCACCCTTAAGTAATTGAGCAAAAGCAGCATTCGTAGTGAAAGCAATTGTTGTTGCAGTTAGTGTGGCAGCGACAATTCTCTGCCAATTACGGAGCGTAAATCTCTTCATGGATCTGTGCGGCAAAATTGCATATTTTGACTGTTGATGTGCTAAATATTGATTTTTTTGCGGTAAATGACGACCTTATTACCATCAGCAGCAATTTCTAACCAAAAATCCCGAATGACAAATTGATAGAAAAATTCGCCAAGACGGGTACTCCGCCAAGTGCTGATAAGTGGGTCATTTGGTGCCCATTTTTTGAAAGCTTTTAGAGCAATTTCAGGGACTCCACTGGACTCTATTTGCTCGTCAACTTGAATCAGAGTGCCACTGGGAGTAACTTGTACTTCAACTTCAAAGCCTTGTTGGTTTTTACCTCTGAGTATGTATATTAACGAACCATCTGACTTCAGTTCAATTCGGGCTTGGCTAAATGCAGCATTTGTCGCTGTCTTTGCTGAAGACATTGCTGGAAGTGCTACTTCTTCTAGGGGAATTTTTCGGACTATTCCTCCTAGATTTTGGGCTATTAATGAAACAGGCTGGAGGCTGGAGGCTGGAGGCTGGAAGCTGGAGGGTTGATGAGCTTTCTCAGGGGCTCCTCTGCCTCCTGCCTTCGGAGATAAACTTCTATTGTTAGTGAGAGATTGAGCCTGAGCATCACCCAAATAAACAGAGGAGGCAAGGATAGCTATTCCTGCAAGTCTTAAAAATTTCCCCGAAGTAGCCATGCCGGAAGTTCGCATTTTTGTAGTTATTTTTTTCTGGTTCATTTCAATTGTAAAAACTTAGTTTTTGATTCATCCAATACGGTTTGTTTAACTGGGAAGTAGCCCAAACTAGAAATTTCTTCGTTCACATAGGTCAAGTAATAGTTAACAAATCCTGCTACTTCCGGTCGTTGCCGAATCGCTTTGGCATCCGCATAAATATACAACGGACGAGTTATCGGATATGTTGCCAGGAAAGGGTCTACTCTATCAATAGCGATCGCCCTTAACTTGTCGCGGTTTTGTTGATAGGAGGCATACTCTAAAAAGCCTATCATATAGGGATTAATTAAAGCTTCTGAGTGCAACTGCTCTACAAAGTCATAAAATACCGTATTGGGAGCATTAGTAAGTTGGCTAACGTTTCCTTGGAAAATAGCTTGGGAAAGCAGGTCAACAGAGCCACCAGTAGCAGCCCCCGCTGGGATAATGCGTTTAATCAGCTCTTTTGGCCATTTGGGATTGACATCTGACCAATGTTGAACAGTAAATACCTTTGCTAGTTCATCGCGCGTCAGACTGTTTGGGAGGAAACTATTCTGAGAACTGACTACAATAGTCACAGCATCGGTGGCTATTTGAAAGTTGATCGGCTCAACACCTGATTTGGCACAGGCTGCTAACTCCTGACTGGTAATCGGGCGAACTGCATTGACAATATCTACCTTTTTATCCTCGCAAAATAGCTTGAAGCCAACCTGAGTATCAATACCAGCGAGATTAATCTTGCTGGGATAGCCGTCTTGGATAAAGCGTTGAGCAATAGCCTGACTAATCGGCAAAACTACCTGGCTTCCCGATATCGCCAGTGTTCCCTCTAGTTCCAGGGGATTGACTGCGGGTAAGACAATGCCCTGTTTAGCTGAGTCTTGATTTGAGGGTGATTTAACTAATTTTCCCTCGACTTTCTGAATACCCAAGTTTTCTTTTGAAGCTTGATCCGTACTAGCTTGATTGCCAATATTTGCTTGTGAGGTTTGGGATTGACCAGCGCAGGCTGTTAATACTAAAACTAGGTTGAGCAAAAATAAGTAATTTATGTAATTTTTTGCTCTACTTATTCTCATCCTGATTGATGACATATATGGGAACCGCCAAGGTGGTTAGGAGGTAAATTGAAAAAAAATAGGAAATATTTTAGTGTGTTTTTACTCTCCTTTCCGGCAAAATGTAGTGTTTAGTTGACTGAATTTAGCGTATTTATTTGAGGTAAACTTTAAACTTTACCACTACACAAAATTTACCCTATTTGACCTAAAAAGTCAAGCCTCAAACTACAAAAAAAATCACTATTTTTAGCGCCAATTTCAGTATAGCAAGAGGCAGGAGGCAGAAGGTAGGAGGCAGGAAACAGAAGTAATAAAAGCTACCTGTTTGTGCGATCGCTCGTGTCCGGCATCCCTAGGCGGTTGCTATAATTTTCTCAAAAGTCCGGGGTTCAAAACCCCGCTTTCAGGGCGGAATGTTTTTGTAAATCCATCCGAAAAATCTCACGCTTGATCGGTCAACTGTCAACTGTCAACTGTCAACTGTCAACTGTCAACTGTCAACTATTTAACTATCTTCTCACTTGCACTCGGCTACCATTGTTATTATTAATCAACGACTTTACATCCTCCTTAATTCCTTTGGCAACTAGAACCATTTTTTTGCGTTCTTCGATATATTGGAGAAATTCTGAGGCAAATTTGTTGTTAGACTCAATTGCTTCGATAATCTGTGCGGCGGGAATGACTACAACCTCAACATCTTCCAGGGCGATCGCTGTAACTGGACTTACCTCTCCAGGAAAGATAGCCATTTCACCAAAGGCTTCGTTAAGTTCAAGCTCATCCACTACCTTGCGATCGCCTTTTTCATCTTTTAGGTATGCCTCTCCCGTACCCTTGAACATAATATAAAGTCCCTCGTCTTCTTTGCCTTCCTGGATAATTAGCTCACCCTTGCCGTAGGCTTTTAATCTAGCTCGTTGGGCCAATTTTTCAATTTGATTGTCATTGAGCGTTAGGAAATAAGGGAGCGATCGCAAATAAGTTACCAATTCCTCTTGGTGGTTCTCTACTACTTGAGGAATCCGGCTCGGTATCCCAAGTTTAGCATCGACGCTGTACTGAACTGCGATCGGATAGGGGGCGGTAAAACCATAACGTTTGGTCAGATAGTAAAGTCGGGATTTGAGCTCTGGAGCAACGAAAATAGCTTTTTCAGGCAGCACTTTATACCAAAGGTCGTAGGTGATACTGGAATCTCCATAGGAATTAACCTCAGCAAAACCTTTGCCTTCGATCGCATCTATACCTTCCAACAAGCTACTTAGTGCTGGAATCACTTCATTAGGAGAGTCGTCGTAAGAAAAGCTGGCGGAAATATTTTTAAACATTGCTCCCTGGCCATAATTGATAATCTTTGCCTTCGACAACACACCATTGGGAACATTTAATTTCCAGGCAGGAGTTCCTATGGTGACCGACCACCAATTTTGTTCGAGTACCCGCCCCTGCTTTCCGTCTACCTCAATCCAGTCACCCGTTCTGAAGGGTTTAGCAAATAGCAGCAACAATCCTGATACCAGGTTACTGAGGGTATCTTGCAACGCGAGGGCAATTACTGCTGAAGCTATCCCTACACTGGAACCCAAACCAGTAAAACTTATATCCCAAACTCCATTGAGAATGTGATAGCCAATGGCTAAGATTACTACAGCCCTAGCTACCTGAAAAAACAGGTTAGGGACATGAATTTGCCATTTAATAGTTTCTTTTTTTGTAGTCAGTAAAGCGTTGACTAAAGAAAGTCCCGCTACAATCATGGCAACCCAAGTTAACGTTTCCACAAAACGTGCCCAGGAATCTTTGCCAGCGACGTTCAAAAGCTGCCGCATTACCAACAGCACGGCTAACGGCGGTAACAGATACTCGCGCACCTGACGCAGACCAATTGCTAAGGGGTGTTGCTCGCGTTCCAATCTTGAAGCAGCTTCACCAAGCAGTATGCCAAACAAGGGGAATCCCAACCCTAAAAGCAATAGCCATCCCAGAAGTGATTTATCCATGATTGTTTTTTAACCAACAAACGGTAAGTAGCGGGGTAGGAGGCAGGAGGCAGAAGGCAGGAGGCAGGAGGAGGCAGGAGGCAGGAGGAGGCAGGAGGCAGGGGGCAGGGGGCAGGAGGAGGCAGAAGGCAGAGGGCAGGAGGAGGTTTATAATTGTTTAGTTTAGTTTGTCCCAACTTCCTACTTCTAACTTCTAAACCATGAGCTACAGAGAGCAATTTATCTGGCAGTGTGGAGTCAAGCTTGCTATTAACTGCTATCGACTTACCGAAAAATTCCCGAAATCTGAAATTTACGGATTAACTAGCCAGATTAGACGTTCGGCAGTTTCTGTGCCATCAAATATAGCCGAAGGCTATGGAAGACGAACGCAAAACGAATATATCCATTTTCTACACATTGCTTTAGGTTCGCTTCGAGAACTTGACACTCAGTTGATTATTTCCAAGGAAGTCGGATTAGCATCTCCTGAACTATTTAGTCCTGTTTTGGAAGAAGTCGATAGGTTTCAAGGAATTTTAGTTTCAAGCATTCAAAAAATCAAATCTTAAAACCCTCCTGCCCCTTGTCTCCTACCTCCTCCTGCCTTCTGCCCTCTGCCTCCTGCCTCCTGCCTCCTGCCTCCTGCCTCCTTCAAACGCCTATTTTTTCCAACTCAACTTCTGCTGCTGCTTCTTTCATAATCTCGCTCAAGAATGTGTAAGCTTCTTCCCATGCCTTTCGCACAGGCGTAGTAAACTCTTCACCCAGTCCTTGCGCTAAAGCCCACAGCAAAGCTTCGCCGACGGTATCGTAGTATTCAGCCTTGACACCATAGCCCGCATGGTCGCGACCCAATTTCTGGACGGCTGGGATAATCTTCTCTGGCTGACGCAAACCTTCGACTGCGATAGCAAGCGTAGCCATTAACTTACCTTCCTGCGGTTTCATATTCCCCTTAAACATAGGACGAAAAGAAGGTGCTAATTCAAACAGCCGATTGTAGAATAGTTCGGCAGCCTTCCCAGAAATAGGCTTGACTTTTTCAAAAGATGACTGAACCAAGTCCACCTGACTTCTCATCAACTTTTGGGCCGTTACTAACGTCCAAGTTTCTACATTTCCTAGATTTTCAATATTTACCGAAGGGTTCTGCATGAATGTGTAGCTATCTGCTACCCGTTCATACACATTCTGAGTTAGCAAAATATAGTTCAACTCAGTTTTGCTTTGTAAGCGACTTGCCAAATACACTGTTTCGCCCCAGATGCTGTACGCAATTTTCTGGGTTCCGACTACTCCTGCTGTGATTGGGCCTGCATGAATGCTGATGCGTAAACCTAAAGCAAAATTACGACGACCATTTTCTCGGCGTTGGATAATGTCTAACATGGCTAGGGCAAAATCAACCGTTCGTTTGCTGTGGTCAAATCTGATTTGGGTGAGTCCACACACTGCTACGTAATCTGTACTAAGAGTGTTTTGCCGTTCTACACCAAAATGTTCTGCCGCTTGGTCAAATTCATCAAATAGTCTGGTAAGCATTTCTGTTACCTCTACCGGTGACATTTGCTTGCTCAACTCAGCAATACCTGCCACATGGGCATTGAGAATGGTTACTTGCTTGAGGCTGTCGGCAATTACTAACTCTCCTTCGTTTCGGCGATCGACGATCGCGCTGGGTAGGATATTATGCAAGAGAATATCATTTTCTTGCTTCTTGGTTTCCAGTTGCTCCTCTGTTTGGCGTAATTTGTTCGCCACCTCTTTGAACTCGGTTGCCAATTCCCCAAATTCGTCTTGGGATTTCACATCAACTTCCACATCCAGTTCACCGGCACTAAGTCTCCGGGCGCTATCAGTCAAACGACGCAGGGGAGATGTGAAAATCTTTGCAGCAATTGCCGCTAAAAACGCCGTTCCTAGTAGAAAAAGTACCGCCGCCATCAACAGAATTACCTGCAACGTGTAAAGCGGACGATAAGCTTCCCCCACCTCCATCTCTGCCAGAATCGCCCAATTTAAGCCGTTCAACTTCAAAGGAGCGTAGGAACTCAATACCTCAGCCCCGCGATAGTTGCGGTCTACTATCAAGCCTTGTTTCCCTGCTAAGGCAGCTTGGGCTGCGGTCGAGTTGATTTTCTGTAAGCCAATGGTAGTGTTGAATTTCTCCATCAGTTGCAGAGTTGTCGGGTCAGTCCCCGTGTAACGAACCACGTTTTGATATTTTTTGGGGTCTTCAACCCAAAAACGGGATGTCGAACGCATTAAGGAATCCGGCCCGACTAAATAAACTTCCCCCGTTTTCTGCAAACCACTGCCTTCCCAATTATTACTCCGGCTAATAGCCCGGTCGATTTTTTCAATGGGAATTTGCACGGCCAAAATGCCAATCATGTTAGAACCGCTATAAATGGGTGTTGCCAGGAAAGCGGCTGGAGCGTTATAAGAGGGGCGGTAAGGTTTGAAATCAGCAACCTGAATGTTACCTTGTATAGGATTTGACTGGACTGCCTGCACCAAATCAGTTAGTGAACTCTGGGCGTAAAAACCCTGTAGTTGATTAGTCGCAAAATCTGTCTCTTTAAAATAGGAATAGACGATATCCCCTGTTTTAGGATTAATCAAAAATAAATCGTAATAACCGAATTTTTGGATAATCCCTGCAAAAAATTTTTGATATTTGGCGTGAGCTTTGGTGTAATTGCTGCCATCACCAGCATCAAGTAGTTTGTTTTTTTCTCCGACTGGGTTGGGATTAGAAGCAATGTAGTGATACTGGAGATAGCGAGCTGCTTGTCCGGTGGGACGATAGACACTGGGGGTCACTTCTTGTGGGGCGAGATTTGTTTTCAACCGAGGGAAAAATTGCTCCGTGTAGTAAGTATCCAGCGCTGTATCCCATTCGGCAGGAATAAAGCTGCGCTCCAGGTTGCGGAAACTCCCATTCAAATCCACCATTGCTTTAACAACGTTGCTCTCTGCTGCCAGCATCCCTACTTGGTTGTTCAAATTTTCAAAGTAGGATTCAAACTGCTCGGCTTTGCTGCTGCTGATACCTGCAAGTTGCTCGGCGATTTTGTTTCTGAGGGTAGCTTGTGTTTGATACCAACCAATCCCACTAACTACCACTACGGAACCGAGGCTAACTCCTAGGAGTAGCGCTTGCATTTTGGATTGAATTGTCCAGCCTCTCAATAGTTTGAAATTACCCAGTTTGAGATTACCTAGGGAGGCATTACGGAATTTACGCAAGCGATTTAGGGAATTTAACATCTTTTTTATTGCTCTATAACAACTAAAATTAGTGATTTTTTTCAAACTGATAAACCTATTTAGGGTAGGCTTTCAAGAACGAATACGACTTTTCTATATCATACGTTAACACCCGATCGCTTTTCATGAAAGGAACAACCTGCCTGTACTGTTCAAAGAAACTTTTGGTGACTGTCGATAATTTCAAATTAGGATTCTTTTGCAATCTTAAGTCAATAGCTTGTGCAGCGTGCATCATTTCGATTCCTAAGATGTAATAGAGGGTATCAATCTGTGTCCTAACACGCTGCACAGTTCTGGGAGCATTGGTTGAGACATCTTCGATATTTCCAGCAATGGCAAAATTATCAAGTATTGGTGCTGCTAGTTCCTGATTTTCTACGGCTAAAGCTACGAAAGTTTTCTGAATTGCACCATAGGCATGAACGGTATTTTCCGTTCCTAAAAATCGGGACAAGTGTGTAAAATGTGGGTCGCCCAGCTTAATTGTTCGCTGGGCCGATGCGTTTGAAAGGTAGCTCAAAGCGATCGCCGCTTCTTGAAACGAAATTACCCAAGGTAAGGGCGAAAAGTTAGCCGTTGGCATAACAGCTCCTCGAATTCCTCCCTCATTAACATAGAGAGATGCTTCCTCAGATCGAGTTGATGGTGGTTCAACATCGAGTACAACAGCCGGATTATCATCCGAGGAATTGAGTTGAATCTTGAGTTGTTCCTGTAGTTGTTTTAAAGAATGTTCGCCCGCGCCTAGTATATAAGCACCTGTGCGATATGAAAGAGGGTCTTGAAGAGCTCTCTCTTCTGACTTTTCCCAGAGATAGCTTCCACTGAGAATTTCTCGGATGTCTCTCGATACCTGATTTGCTTCTGGAAAAGGTCGAATTTTGTTAGCATCTTCTAAGAAAGGTTCAATATTACCGTCGAAAGCTTCAAGACTTAAAGCAAAGACCAGTTTTGAGATATTTAATGCGTTTTCAAGCTCGGCTACTGCTAATGCACCCAAGGCTGCTGAGTAAGCATTGGAACTGAGAATTGACAGTGAATCTTTACCAAAGGGGACTAAAGTCTCAAGCCCAGCCATTTTCAAGGCTTGACTGGCAGGCATCTTTTTATCTTGGTAATACACTTCTCCCTCGCCAATCATCGCCAAACCAATATGGGTAATCAGGGTAATATCAGCTTGTCCCACAGAGCCTCTAGAGGGAATTATAGGAACAATGTCGTTGTTTAAAAAATCGCTGTATAATTGGGCAACTTTCGGTTGAACGCCTGTTGAACCAAATAAAATAGAGTTGAGGCGAACCGCCATGATGGCTCGTACTACATCTTTGCTCATTTCAGGGCCTGCACCTGCACTATGAGCGTAAATTAAGCCTCGGTTGAATTCTTGAGAGCGTCGAATAACCTCTTCACTCAAATTTCCCTTTGCATCAATTAGAGTCTGGTCTTTATTTAAGCCTACCCCTTGAGTGAGACCATAAATGGCTTGACCATTTTTAGCAGCAAGTAGCAGCAATTCATGTGCGGTTTGAAGTCGTTTTAAAGCTGCATCACTAATGCTCACTTTGGCACCGTTTCTGGCCACTTTTATAACATCAGAGGGCGTGAGATTATTGCCATTAAAGACTAAGGTTTGCGTTTGCTGGGTTAATTGAGCGAGTTCCTGAGTAGGTTTCTTAAAAGCATAAAATCTTTGGGAAACCCCTTCATAAGCTTTGACCTGTCCGCTAAATAGACATAGTGAAGTAGATACCAACAAACCAATATATCTACTATTTCGAGGCTTTATTGATTTTTTCATTATAAAAATTGTATGTCTGACTTTATATATATCACACTATTTTTTTTGAGTCAAGCCATTTTCTAAGCTTTTTGCAGCTAAAATATCCTTTACTTTAAAGTGGAAAGGTAGGAAAAGTAGGAAAAGTAGGAAAAGTAGGAACTTATTACAACCACGATTAAAAAATAAAAAAATAGCTTATTATGGGTTGAGTTCTCACAATACAGGTCAACCTATGCTAACTGAACTTCAAAAAAAGAAACTGACCTATCAATTTTCTATATTTGACGTTGATAAAAATGGTTTTCTGGAAAAATCTGACTTTGATAAAATTGTCAATGGTTATGCAGAAACTTACAACCTATCACAGGATTCTGAAACCTACCAATATCTTTCCTCAACCTATGCTAAGCGCTGGGAGGGGCTTGCAAAAGAGGCAGACACAAACGCAGACAATAAAGTGAGTTTAGATGAGTGGCTTTCCTATCAAGACAACTTAGTGAACGATCCCAAAAGCGACTTTCTCTGGCTGAAAATAGCAAGTATGTTTCACGAGATTCAGGATGTAGATAAGGACGGTGCAATAAGTCTTGAAGAATATAAACTCATCTACAAAATTCATGGAATTGGTGATGATAGTTTAGCCGCAGAAATTTTTTCCAAGCTTGATTTCGATGGGGATGGCAAAATTATGAAAAATGACCACCTGAATTTAGTTGCTGATTTCTACTTGAGTAATAACCCAGAATCGCCTGGTAACTTATTCTTTGGTCCCTACGAGTAAGCTGACACTTAAGGATTCAGAGCGCAGATAGAAGTTGCCTGAGAACCCGATGACTTCAGAGTCTCAGGCAACATCTATCTGCAATCCCGGAAATCCCCCTCTAAAAAATAAAGAACGAATATTTGATAGTCACCTTAATACATATTTTCCATGCTTGGGTTGAATTCGTATTTTTTTTTCATTACACTTAGTATCAAGACGCCGCCCCTTAAAAAACTTTAAGCATTCTGTGTTATACTTTTGGTATTGACCACAATAAATTTTTTGCCGGAAACTATCAGATATACGGGTTGACCAAAAGTTGGTAAATCTCGGAATAATCGCTCGGAAATCTGATGCGAGTCTTGGGTATAGTGTGGACTATTAATTAGAGTTATGCTAGAATTTGCTTGCGTTCAGTTTAAGCTCAATTTTTTTTGTAGGTAACATCAACCTGGTGAATCGAGACAGAGCGAGCGCTAAACTCCTAAATTCAGCCAATTTTTTATAGTATTCATGAATATTTTAAATCTAGCCTTAGTCTGGGAAACAAGCGAGGACAAAGTATTAGTATAGATGACAAAGGTAGGAATATAAGGCATCAGAATCCAGTTTGCTCAAAAACAATCGTTAAGCCGAGCCAGGCCTCGTTAATGCTCATGAACCTAATTAATGCCAGTGACATTCTTAAGCGTTATGCCGAGGAGGAACGCAATTTTCTAAATCTTAACCTTAGTCGAGTTGACCTGAAGGGTACTGACCTACAAGGAAGTGATTTTAGTAATGCCAACCTTAATAGTGCCGATTTGAGTTCCACCAACTTAAGCGATACAAATCTAATGGGGACAGATTTGAATCGAGCCAACTTAAAACAGGCAAACTTAAGTCAAGCGTGTCTACTCCACAGCAGCCTTGTTTGGGCGGATTTAAAGGAAGCCATATTAGTTAACGCCAACCTGAGTCATGCTCTCCTAAATAATGCAAATCTAACTTCTGCCTGTTTAAAGGGTGCTAATTTAAGTGAAGCGTCTTTACAAGGCGCTTGTTTGGTTCAAGCAATACTGAGTCAAGCCAATTTATTGAAAGCAATCTTGAAAGGGGCAGATTTCACGGCAGCCAACATCGATGAAGCAAATCTGCGTCAGACAAATTGGGAAGGTGCCATCTTAAGCCAAGCCTCGTTACAGCGAGTTGATCTGGAAGAGAGCCAACTTAATGAGGCAATTTTAAAGAGAGCTGATTTGACGGAGGCGGATTTGGTTGGGGCTGATTTGAGATATGCGGATTTGACAGAAGCAATTTTGTGCCGAGTTGCTCTAGAGTTAGCCAACTTAGTTGGCGCTGACTTAAGTCGTGCTAATCTAAAACAAGCCTCTCTATTTCGAGCTGACCTAGAGGGAGCAGTCTTGCGAGATACCAATCTAGTTGAGACCGATCTGAGACACGCCAATTTTAAAGATACTCAGCTAATGGGTGCTGATTTCTCTGGTTCTCGCGTCAAAAAAGCCTGTTTTACAGATGCTCAAGGGTTGACTTGCCAACAGAAGCAGTGGCTCAGAGCCAATGGAGCCTTGAATATCCCCTGACAGCCCTGGGGAGCTGGGGGAGCTGGGGGAGCTGGGGAAGCTGGGGAAGCTGGGGGAGCTGGGGAAGCTGGGGGAGTTGAGTAGAGAAACCTTTAAAAGTCATAAGGACTTGGACATATACAAGAATAAGATCAGGAGCTGGGGGAGCTGGGGAAGTTGAGTAGAGAAACCTTTAAAAGTCATAAGGACTTGGACATATACAAGAAGGCGTTTGAAGCTGCGATGCAGATTTTTGAATTGTCCAAAAAGTTTCCGGTTGAAGAACGATACTCATTGACAGATCAGATTCGTCGGTCATCACGCTCTGTTTGTGCTAACTTTGCTGAGGCATGGCGAAAGCGTCGGTATCAAGCAGCCTTTATCGCTAAGCTAAACGATTGCGAAGCTGAAGCAGCCGAAACCCAAACATGGATTGAATTCGCAGTTAGATGCAATTACATAAATACTGAAACAGGTCGAGAACTTTATGGAACTTATAACCAGGTTTTAGCTGGTCTTGTAAGCATGATTAACAACCCATCACCTTGGTTGATGAAACATTAAGCTCCCCCAGCTCCCCAGCTCCCCAGCTCGTTCTTAGTGTCATTCCTCCACACCCAGCCCCTAACCAGAGATGCCGTGAAAAATCAGGAATATCCCAGCTTAACAAGTTGCGACTTGAATGAAAAATATTGAAGAAATTGTTGAATTTGCGATCGAGTTAGTTGCTACAGAAACAGGGTTTTCGCTTAACTTTATTCAAAAGGTAATCTTGCGAGAATCTCTACTCGAAGACAAAAAAACTTACGCTCAGATTGCTGAAGAAAATAATTATTCGGAAAGCTATATTAAGTTTTCAGTTGCACCTAAGTTATGGCAGTTGCTTTCACAGGCGATCGGTGAAAAAGTTAATAAAACAAATCTCCCGGCGCTGCTAGAACAGCACTTGGTAAATCAGAATAATCCTCTGCCGACTGAGACAACAACAGCAATGTCTGGGGTGGGCTTGACTCCTGAACACTACGTTTTAGAATCTCCTGAAGGACAGGTTCCCCTCGCTTCGGGCCTTTACATTGAGCGATCGACCATCGAACAAACCTGTTATCAAGAAATTCTCCAACCCCGTGCGTTCATTCGCATCTTTGCACCCCGAAAAATGGGGAAGACTTCCCTAATCGCACGCATTTTGGATTATGGTAGCAGTCAGAATTACCACACAGTGAGACTTAGCTTACATTGCGCTGGCACAGAGGTATTTGCTTCGAGCGATCGCTTCTTACGCTGGTTTTGTACCAATGTCACTCAACAGTTGGGTTTGGCATCTAGATTAAATGACTACTGGGATGAGGATATGGGAGCCTTGATGAACAGCACGATTTATTTTCAAGGTTATATCCTCAAGGAAACCTGTAACCCTATTATTTTAGCACTAGATGGTATCGACCAATTATTTCAGTATCCAGGACTCGCTGGTGATTTTTTCGTTTTGTTGCGTTCCTGGTATGAGGAAACAAAGGACACTTCGGTTTGGCAGAAGTTACGAGTCGTGATGGCTCATGCCGTTGAAGTTTACATTCCGTTACCCACCCATCGTTCTCCATTTAATGTAGGATTGGCGATCGAGCTGCCTACCTTTAACCAAGAACAGGTGCAGGATTTAGCTCAACGTCACCAACTTCCACTCACGAAGCCTGAACTTGAGCAGTTAATGAAGCTTACTGGTGGCTTTCCGTATTTAATCCGACTCGCTTTGTATCAAAGTAGTCGCTTGAATATTCCTATAAAAACGTTACTTCAAGATGCTACCATTGATAGGGGAATTTATCATAAACATCTTCAGTATCAGTTGTATATTTTTCAGCAATATCCTAAATTAGCTGACGCTTTTAAGCAGGTTTTAACGGCTCCTCTTCAGTTAGAGATGGAGGTGGCGTTTAAGTTAAAAAGTTTAGGTTTGGTGCATATTACCGACAATCAATCAGTTGTTAGCTGCGATCTATATCGCGAGTATTTCCGCGAATTGTACGCTTATTAAGGCTTTTATGCTTCATCTAAACTCGACTTTATACATTCAGACAGCGTAGTGCCTGCGAAGGCACGTTCACTTTTTAAAAAAGAGTTTATAGACTAACTCATAACAATATCCTCCAAATAATATTCCACCTACTCCAATTAACCTTAATAACGGAGGAACCGGAGCAGGTAGCTTTAACCAAGCAAAAGCGAACGCTACTCTTTTATAAAAAATAAACACCGATCTAAAGACTGTTTTACTGTCTTAACAGCTTCTTCTAAAGGCATACTTCTTATTTTATGATTCCAGGGTTCTACCGCGACAGGTCCTCGGTATCCTTTCTTATAAAGTGCTTGTAAAAAATCTGTGATCTTGGTCACTCCTGTCGTCAATGGTAGTTCTCTTTCAAATTCTGGAATGTTAAATATATCATAACCAGGTAATCCATCATTTAATTCAACATAAAATATATATTCCAAATCCAAATGGTGAATATCCAATATCCCTGCCCCACTATTTTGCCAATGGTGAACATCTAATTTTAAGCCACCATATCCATATAATCCAGCACTAGCAATCAAGGCGCGGATGCCATCTATAGTATGAATAAAATCGTATTTTGTGCTGCGTCTAGTTTCAGTTGGACCAATAAACTCTAAGCCTATTTTGAGGTCGTATTCTTGTAAAATTGGTTTGAGTTCTCGCAATCGATTGCTTGTTTGAATAAATAGCTCGTTAAAGTTGCAGTTATCGCTAAATGGTGGGAGGTAACATAGAGTTAAGTTGCAGCCGATTTCGTTAGCTTTTTTAGCCTGTAGTTCAAATAATGGTAAATTCTCCTGAAATTCTTTTTTACTACCAAATAAGTTCACAGGAATGCCAAATGAAGCTGGTTTTAAATTAAGCTGGTTTAGCAATTGTTTGCCTTCATAAATATTTAATAGATTTGGCATATTAAAATCAATATTAATTCCCTCAAATTGATATTGATGAGCCAAACGACAAAGTTTTTCAAAATCATTGACAATATGACCAATATGTCCGCAGTGGTTTAAATTACCAATCGGAGCTGTTAAATTCAGTATGGGATACATTATCAATCTGCCTAATGCTAAAAAAAATCAATAATTCAGACATTTTATAGATCAATACGGTTCAGTTAAAACTGTTTATTCTTCGGAGATCCCCCTAAATCCCCCTGATTGTTGGGGAGTAGGGGTTGACTTTGAGTAAGTTCTTGTCCCCCCCCTTAAGAAGGGGGGCTAGGGGGGATCGGGCTTAACTGAACCGTATTGTTTTATAGATCAGTTTGTGTTCATTCCCAAGTCAACAATCTCAATTGTTAGACAATCCTTCTCGATGAAGTTATGAGTGAAATGATCTCTATCTCCTGTATCAGCAAGCTCTAAGTTATAGAAATCTACGAAATCATAATTGAAAAAAGGCCCAGCGTGCCAAACACCCATTCCTATTTTAATAAAGCAATTACCAGGAATCCTAAATGCGGTTAGTTTCTCTATTTCTGGTCGTTCTACCTCCGTCGGTGGAGCAACAACAATAAACCAGTCTTTTTGAATAGAGCCTATACATTGATTGCATTCAAGGTGACGAAATATTTTGTCAACATTTCGACCCGTTTTTTTCAAGCGCATACCCCAAAAAAAAGGAGTGCCATTTTCTAGGTTTAATACAACACCGCCGCTTCTATCAGAAGGTCTACCATTGTATGTACCCTGATCCTGAGCAGTGATTAGCTCTCCATACGGTCGAAAGCTTTCTAGTGTAAGTAATTCAGCAGGAAGTTTTTTAGAAAGTATTTGTGATTCCATAAGACAATCAAAGTATTTGTGGTTTATTGAACCTCTGTTAGAGGTCTAAGCTGTCGCGCATTTAAATTGTAGGTTCAGGGCGGGCGGGACGCCCAACCCCTACTCCCCACAATAGTTTGATTATTTTTTGACATACAATTTAAATGCAGAACAGCTTAATGTTGAAATTGTACTTCGTAGGTAAATTATATCACGATCCACTCAAGTATTTTTGCAGAAGTGTTGAATGATAGGAAAAGATTGCTAAAATTGGCAGAGCAATGTATAATTGCAGAGTTATAAATTATTAATAATCAACTGAAATGCTATTTTCTAACTTCCCCAAAATTGTCAAACGGTATCTCGCCCATTTACCCAAAGATGATTATCCTGTTTTAGATAGCTTCACATTTGTCTCCTGCTGGCTAGGGTTCAGTTTTGACCAAAGTCTCGATACTATGCGTTCCCTATTTTCCCGTTTAAACAGTCGAGATATTTCCCTAGATATATCAACTTTTTCAAAGGCTAGTAAGCAGAGAGATATTGATGTTTTTGTAAAAATTTTTGAAAGATTGCAAGGGGATATAAAACGTCAATTAATCAGCAAAGATAGGATGAGTTTATTTCCTTTAGATTCAACGATAGTTACGTTAACAAGTAAATTACTATGGCAACAGGAATACCATCAAGTAAAATTATTTGCTGGAACGGACAATAAACGGGGAATAATTGATGGAGTACACATTCATTTTGGCCAATGTCATGACAGTCTGTATGGAGATGAAACCATAGCAGCCACACCTCAAAATGGAGTTGCTGTAATGGATAGAGGTTTTTCTAGTTCTGAACGTGTTCAAGCATTGATGAAAAAAGAAAATCAATATTTTGTACTACGAATTAAGAATAATTCTACTATCAACATGAAGGAAGATGGAACTTATGAAGTGTGGAGTGACGAACGAAAAGTTCAAGTAAGATTAGTGACTTTTTCAGATTTAGAAACACGGACTGAATTTAGGTTTGTGACTAATTTGCCTGAATCAGGAGAATTAGCATATACCAATGAAGAAATTGGAGAAATTTATCGAAGACGATGGCAGATTGAATTGCTGTGGAAATTCTTAAAAATGCATTTAAAATTGGCTCGTCTAATTACTAAAAATACTAATGGAATTAAGATACAAATCTATGCCTGTTTGATTTGTTATTTGTTGCTTCAGTTAGTTGAAGTTCCTGATATTATTGGAAATAAACTCTTAGACAAGTTACGATATTTACAGGCTTTTATGTGTGAGAAAATCAGCTATATTCACTGGTTTAAGGAACTTGTTTTTAATTGCTGAAATCAGCAATTTATAGGATTCGTATGTCTATTTTCAGAATCCTATCAAATAAGCATTCAACACTTCTGACAATCACCTTTGGATAACTATTTTGCCGAGCGCCCTGAATTGTTGGTGTCGGCCGAATCTGAATTGGTGAGCTTTAATGCCAATTATCCCATAGATATTGCCAAACATTTGATGTGCGCGGCTGTTGAAACTGGCATTCCTGCCAATAAGCTCAAGCACTACTTTGGCAAGAGCGCTCCTCAAATTGCAACGGCTTTAATTGAGCAAGGTGTTCTTCACAAAAGTCGGGATAAATTATGGGCTAAAGGCTTTCCCCATAAAGATGTAAACTTTCGAGGGGGAACGGGTTCTAGCACGATACAACTGGTGGATGCGGAGACTCAAGAAGAGATTGAACTCCTCAGTGCGGAGATTGCTTATCGAGAGGTATTTCCTGGTGCTATTTACCGCACGCAAAACTCAGACGGCTGTTTGGTGACTTATACTTCGCGCTCGCTCTTGAATGGCAAAGCTATTTTGCAAAACACCCCTGAAACTCGACTGTTTACTGTAGCGATTAGCCACACTCATACCAGCCTCAAGCAGAATTTGAGTTTGCCTCAACAAATCCCGTTGGTCATTCCAGAAGTTGAAGGAAATGTTCAAACCAATTCAACGGATAGTAAGGCAATTCCAGCTCAAGCTATTCTGGAACTGGTTTGGGGAGAAATTAGCCAACTCGTCACGGGTTATCAATTATTAACTCGCAATTACGAGTTAACTTGTCTCAATAGAAAGTGTGTCAATTACAAAGAGCATTTACCAAAATGTACTGCCTGTCCTGTTTGTGGCAAGAGAACTCGCTCTGCTGAGCTAACATCGGTTCTTAATGAGGTAAACTTTGAGCAACCTTACGAAATCAAATTTGCGACTCCTGTACTGCAAATTAGTTTTAATTCCCCGGTTGAATGTTATCTGCAACAGGTAGTAACAGCTACTCGCCAGGAATTGCTTCAATCTCAACAGGAGATTCCGCCCGGATATCAGCAGTTGTGGGAGTACCCCGCGAATTTGTTGGCTATTCACAGTTTCGGCCATCAAATTTTAGCAGCTTTACCTCTGACTATTTTGGCTTCACCTAATGATGTGAATTTTCTGGTAGAGAAGAGAGGTGCAAATGACTATGCAGGACTCTTTTACGATTTAGCAGAAGGGGGTTCGGGAACCTCGGAAGCTATTTTTCGTTCTCTCCCTCAATTAGCTCATGCGGCTGCTGAGTTAGCCCGCAGTTGTTCTTGCAGTTCTGGCTGTCCTAAATGTTTGATTCAGTCGGGATGCCCTGATGGTAATAAAGCTTTACTCAAGCAGGTGGGGCTGCTGCTGTGCGAAGCATTTTCTACTCCTTAAATATCAAAAAATTGGTGGAAGAGACGGCTGAGAAATGGGAATAGGGACAGAGAAATAGGGAAAATGGGAGTGGGAATAGAGTGTAGCTTTTTTGTGTGAAAATAGCTACACTCTATTCCCCAAATTTTTTTACTGTTTTTATTAAACAAGACGCTGCTTGCATCAACATAGAATTGTGCGAACCGCTACTGCGGTTTTTAGGGGTGCATTTTTCAGACTTGTACTTATGAAAAACAAGCTTGTCTTACCAGTCATTGACTCCAAGACTAGAGAGTCAACGCTGTTACATTTCAGAAATCAACCCTATAAACCTAAGAAAAAGCAAGCTTTAATTCCCAACCTCAAACGAGATTTAAAGCCGGGCTGGCTTTTAACAATTCTCGCACAAATAGACCGATGTTTATGGGGAAGGTGGGATTATTGGGCTTTGTGTCAAGCTGTCCCCGCTCATGCCTGGATGCGGTGGAAGATGGAGCCAATGCTAGCCATTCTGGAAAACAGAAAACCCGAAAACTTACCCAAATTTGTAATTGAGGAAACTTTGCCAGCAGAACCGATTCCCCAAATTGAATGGCAGCATTCTCCTGCCGCAGAAGCCATGTTAGATAACACTCTCAATTGCATTCCCAAACATGGAGAATGGAAAACTTGGTCAGCTTGGGACTATTTGGAGTTTTTCTTGGACTGGGTTTTGTTCGCATTCGGACATCCAGCTTACAAGATTTTACCCAAAGAACCCGCCGGCTGTGAAGGTGCATCAATGCGTCTTTATCAGATGTTTGACCTGTCAATTCTCATGCTATATCCTGAAGATTATATGGGCAGACTGCTACCCCAAATTTGCGGAAAGACTGCTCAAAAAAGTTCAGGGTTTTATCCGACACCCTTAGCTTTGTGTCAGTTCATGTCTGAAGTAGTCAGTGGTGATAAAACAGAGCGAATTTCCAGCTTCAATGAACCTGCGTGCGGTACGGGTGCTCTAATGTTAACACAGTCGAATTACTGTCTGAGCGGTATCGGTCAAGATATAGACCCTACTCTGTTAAAATGCGCTTTGTTTCAGTTTTATCTGTTTTCGCCTTGGCTGGCTGTTCCGATTTGGTGGTTGGGTCAAACTGATTTGCTCCTTGGCAATACTTTAAGTAGCGATAGACCCCAATCAATAAACGCTGCTTACTGGTATAATGAGTGGTTTGAGCCTGTCGAATCTCAGGCTAAAAATGATACTGATTATCCAGTCGAACATGAAATAAGTTCAGGAGAAAGCTCAGAAGTTATTGACTTGAATGATCAGACATCAATTCACTCAAATCCAGTAGTTCAAGAAGTTGTTAAGGGCAAACGCCGACCCAGAAATACGACAACATCGCCTCATCAATTTACGCTGTTTAATTTAGACGAATTCTAGCCCAATACTACTTACCAACTGCTGCTTGAAGGATTTGTGCTGCCCAATCTACTACAGCCAGCCCTTGAGTTTTAGCCGCATCTTGCATCTGGGCTTGCAGGTGTATCGGGAGCTGTAGAGTTAAGGTAAAAGTATCTCGTTGGGCTCGTCTTGCCTTTTTGACTAACTCTGGCTCGATCCATCGATCGAGCCACAATTTACATTTAGATCCTCGTTCGTTACCATCTTTCTCAATAAAGCTTAGTTTGCCTAGCTTTTGACAATAAAAACTGTGAGGGTCGTCTTGAACAGGCTCAAAACTGCAATGATAGCAATTCCAGCAGCTTCGGCATGGAGTTTCTTTCTGACTGGATGTTGCTCCCAATTCCCCAGCATTCTTTTGAGTGGATGCTGAAATTTCACGGTTTGACGGATGATTGGCTGTTTGAGTTCGTTGGTTTTTGGAACTGCTCTCGTTGTTAGACTTATTCCTCGAAATTTTTTTCTGGTGTTCTTCAACAACTTGGGCAACGTGAAAAGCCGTAAGTTTGCCGTTCGGAGCAGTAGAAACGGCTTGGGCCCAAGCCCTAGGCTGCTCTTGGGAGGGTAGTGCTGTTAGAGGGCGAACTTGGCGCTCATTGGCGGGAAGGATTTGTGCGCCATGGCGCACATTTTCATAGACGGTTGCCGCCTCGATCAATTGGTAAGCTGAGCGACGAGACATTTCCCACCGCTTAGTGCAATAGTCTTCAAAAGTCGAGAAGTCTTGTCGGTAGAGACGCCGATCGCGGATATGGCGCAAAGCTTGCCCTATTTCCCAAAAAGCTTTCAAGCTCCGTTCGACTGTAGCTTCCAAGCTGCTTAATTCTAATGCTTCAGCATCAGTGAGCGTGCTCTGGGCAGACAAATCTTTAGCGTCGGCTTTGTTTAGCTGGCAGTCCTGTGCAACTCTCGCAGTGAGTTCAGCGCTGCGAACAACAGAGAAGTTATGTGCATCAGAACCGCGAACTGTGTTGGAGGATGACATTGATGTTCCGTCCGTTTTGCGCGGTGCAAGATTAAGTATTGCATAGTGCAAGGGTAGTTGCGTAATCGATTAAGGCTTTGATGGCTCAAATTTTGTAGAAAGGGCGTAAAATAGCGAAAAAGTATCGGCTTCAACGCAGCAGAAAGTAAAATAGTGTACGGTAAAAGCGTTAGTTGACATCCTCCGGGTGCGATCGCGCGCGGGGATTCCCAAGACCACTCTTTGGGCTTCCTCTTTCCACTACTCGGCTTACACTCGGAGGAGTCTCCTCAGCCAAACTCTTGTCGGTGTCTCGCAAGGGCGTTAGTTCCCGTGTGCCCCAGGACTTTAAACCTAAATTTTCGGTAAGCAATTGTGACTGTTAGCTCTGTATCTTCTCTTATACTCGATCGCCAAAAGCGGCTGACTCAGTTGATCGAGCTGCTGCTGAAAGAAGGCTGGACTCAAAGCGCTTTAGCGTCCGCTATCGGAGTAGATTTTTCAACCGTATATCGGTGGTTAAAAGGGAAAACGATACCCGAATCCGATTCTAAGAACTTTCGGCAACTGGCAAAGTTAAGCGGTGGCAGTACCAAGACTCTGCAACTTTATTTGGATGGAGAAATATCCCTATCAGTTTATCAACGCGGTTTGGATGAGGTGGCGATCGGTCAAGTGAGTGGCAGCAAAAGGATAGGCTCTGAAAAAATCAAAAAAGAAGTTTTAGCAAAGATTTATTCCCTCGATCCAGATGATATTGCCGATATCATTTCTTCCTCAGTAGCATTTTTAGCCAAACTTGTATAGTTGGTAACAAGCAGCCTGCACCCTTACGGTTTTCAGTTGAGAAGCCGGAAAAATCACTGTCTCATTTCCCACTCCCCCCTGACTTCTGGCGATCGCCGCTATTGCTCAGTCTTTTATGCTCGCTCGCAATGTACCTCCTTACTCTATCAGACCTCAATCAAACTATTCATACTAGCCCACTACAAGAGCCGCCTCTTGTTCCTTCCTATCGGGACTTAAACAAATTTTAAGCCCAAACAAAGCCTAAACTGGCTTTATAAGCGGAGAATACGTCCCAATTTTGGTTCAACCATTTCACAAACCTAAAAGATATGGCTGTCCGAAATGCTTCGAGTGCATCACTAAAAGTGTTTAAAGGTTTGTTTGCCCATTTGCGCCTTAATCCTCCTGTTAAGGTATGCCAGAGAATGAAAGTGTAGGCACAAAACACCATAATGAAATGTCTTTTCAGGCTGATTTCATCTCTGACTTGATATTCATTTAACCCCAACCAGCCCTTGGCTTCCCGATAGAAAACTTCGACCCAATTTCTTTGTGAATAAGTTTTCACTATCCACTCCTCTGTCGCTGTTGATAAGTCAACATTACTTATCAAATAATCTATTTCAGTGGCGGCATCGAAAGTTTCTGCATTCATGACGATAGCTATTACTTTCTTACCCGTGCATTTTGATAACTCGACTTCTTTAATTGCCACCCATACTGTTCTCGGTCGTTCGAGAGCCAGTTGAATTTTTTTGAAAGCTTCTACAGGTAAAGCTTTCGCTAAATTATCTACTCTCCTTTCTTCTGTTTCATCTACTGTTTTTTTTATTATTACTTTGCGATTCTTGGCAATTCCTCCGATATATTTTAATTTTCGGTTTTCTAATTCTTGTAAAAAACTGGTGTTATTACCATACCCTGCATCCATCAACACTATTCCTGGTTTATAGCCTCTCGCTAAGGTTTTGTCGATTAAATTTATGGCTATTTCTGGCTTTTTCTTGAATTCTGGGTCTTCCTCTCCCTCTGGTAATGAG
>NZ_JAUBOX010000026.1:65014-95327 GCF_036700445.1 Microcoleus sp. T3_B1 | reverse complement strand
GCATCTAACTTGCCCCTGAGTGAGAAATCATTACAGAAGTCTTTGGGTAATTCACCTGACCCACGTCAGCACCCTTTCAGGTTGGGTATTGCCCTATCCAGCAGGTTATGGATTTCCTTTGCCTTTCGGCTTACTGGCGTTCGCTTCTTGGGTCATCCCTGTCCCACTGGGGAATTCAGTCGTCCTTGCGGTTGACCTACTGGAAATCCAGACCCCATTGGGGTTATCACGTTCCACATGTTAGAGATGCAACTGAAGAGGGTGTCTCCTTTACTGCGGGGACGGGGTGTCCTCGAATTCGATTCATAAGACCGAATTCCGTGCCTCGGTTGGTAAGACCGAGGTTCATTGTCCCTTCATCACCGTATCAGCCATATTTCGATGACCAGACGTCACGCAGCCTCATCAGAGATTCACTTGCGTTCACCCATTCAGTCTTCCTCTTGCCCGGTTTGTCCAAATGGCTTGGACGCTCCTTAGACGTTACCTCCTTGCAAAAGACCCCACCGTTACCAGTGATGCCCTTGGAGATTGAGGATAGGTTTGGACACTAACCTAGAGAAGTCACCTCCTCACTCACAACATGCGACATCGTGTCGCGCTCACGAAGTCATCTGCATACCTGATTAATGTTGCTCCTGATTGATAACCAGAGTATTTCCCTTTCTTGACTATTGTCCTTCTGGGGAAAGCTTGCTTAATCCGGTGTTCCATCCCGTGGAGGGCAATATTTGCTAGTAGTGGGGAGATGACCCCACCCTGTGGAGTACCCTCAGATGTCTCGTAGTGCTGCATATTGTCCATCACTCCCGCTTTTAACCAGGCTCGTATTTGACGGCGAATGGTGGGGAATGTATTAAGTTTGTTAAGCAGCGCTACATGGTTGATGCGGTCGAAACACTTGGAGATGTCGGCATCTAGCACGTATTTGGCTTTATACCTAATCTCGTTAAATATTGCCTCAATTGCATCATGACATGACCTTCCGGCTCTGAATCCATAACTGTTGGGTTCAAATCGCGCTTCCCATTCAGGCTAAGCGTGCCATCTTGACGAGTGCGCGGCATCGCTCGGTCTTTCATTGTAGGTATACCTAGAGGTCGCTTCTCTTCCGTTCCCGGTTTTGGAATCCATACTCTCCGGGTCGGGCTGACCTTAGAACCCAGTTTTAAGTTGTTTACTAACTTCAAACGAGCTGCTGGGGATAGAGATTTAATTCCATCCACTCCTGCTGTTTTTTTGCCAGTGTTATCTTGGGTAACTCTACGAACCGATAATGCTCTTGCTGACCAAGAATTCATCAACGTCTTTTGGAGTCTGCGTAATGCCTTTACATCACCACGTTGAGAGGCTTGATAGATTCTCTTTTGGAGCTTGTAAACTCGCCGCTCTAGCTTGCGCCAGTTAATCGAGCGCCATTCCACCGTAGTCTTTAAACTCGTTTTAGACATTTATACTCCCTACTTGAGTCTCTATCTTCCAAACATCGTGAGTCTGTCTGCATATCCTGAACATTACTTCAGGCTTTGGCTTTTGACTCAATCTTTCCTACTCGCAGCATCCGGTTAGCACCTACTCAGTCATCGACCTCACTGAGAGCTTACGAGAGGTTACTTCGTTTCTGATAGTCATTGATAGAGTTTTTAGAGCGGTACTCTCCACCGGGTTTGGAGGAAGTGCTTGTTGGTCAACCAGGAATTGCCAACTCCCCATTATCCTTGCCCTGTTTGGGACTCCCAGCGTTTAAGCCTGATTCCGCTGGTTATTCATGACGATGGTTAAACGTACCTTCGTGTGCCTACTCATGAACTCTTGCTTGGTGATTGCCAGATTAGGCTTCCAGCATTGACACCTTTCACCCCCGCTTCAGGGATTGATGGCTAGTCGCTACCCTGGGGGACACAGTTCAGAACTGCGCTCTGTGTGCTTTCACTCCTGCACTTGGAGGGTGGGACTTGAGCGGTTCTAGAATACTTTTCTCTCACCCACATGACTATCAAATTGTCAAGGTTCTTATGTTACTTGCGGGTAATCCTCTACCCATTTCAGGGCTAGTTTCTACCCAACGAATCGCACTCCTGGTCGAAACCCGTATGAGTTAGGTTCAAATCGCGCTTCCCATTCTGGCTAAGCGTGCCAGCTTGACAAGTGCGCGGCATCGCTCGGTCATTTATTGTCGGGATGCCTAATGGTCGCTTCTCCTCTGTCCCAGGCTTGGGAATCCATACTCGCCTAGTTGGAGCGACTTTTGGGCTTAATTTAAGTTTGGCAACAAGGGCGAGACGTTGTTTTGGGGTCAGGCTTTTAAGCCCATCCACACCAGCCGTCTTCTTGCCGCTGTTGTCTTGTGTTACCCGCCTGACCGCTAAGCATCTTGCTGACCAGGACTTCATCAACGTCTTTTGGAGTCTGCGTATTGCTTTAACATCACCACGTTGAGAGGCTCGATAAATTCGTTTTTGGAGCTTATAGACAGACCGTTCCAGTTTTCGCCAGTTAATGTGTCTCCATTCCACCATCGGTTGTGACCGTGTTTTAGACATATATACTCGGACTTTCGACTTTATCTTCCATATCACCGCGAGTCTGTCTGCATATCCCTGTCATTACAACAGGGCATTAGCTTTTGACTCTATCCCACCTGTTCGCAGCATACGGTTAGCACCTGCTCTTGGTATTCGACCTCCAAGAGAGCTTACGAGAGGTTACTTCGTTCCTGATAGCCATTGATTGAATCTTTAGAGTTGATGCTGTCCACCGGGATTATTGGGAGTGCTGCTGATACACCAAGACTTATCAGCCCCTAATCCATTGCCTTTTGGCTCCAGCGCAAAAAGCCTTATTTCGCTGGTTGGCTTTCACGATGGTTCAAGCGCATCTTCGCTTTCGCTACTCATGGATTCTTGCTAAAGGGGATTGCTGACTTAGGCTGTCAGCTACCTTCTTTCGTCCCGCTTTACCAATTTGATGGCTAGTCTCCTCAGTAGGGATCGTGCTTTCACCACTGCACCTGTGGGGAGGGATTTGTCTTTCTGTTATTAGGCAGGAGACTCACCCTCATGGCTATCAAGTTGTCAAGGTTCAGTTAGGATTACTCCTTTCTATGTTCCTTGCCTCCTATCTTTGGGCATTGCTACCCTTTCAGGAGAACGAGTCGCAGCCAGGCTTCAGCCGTGGGGAGTGTCAAATATTCATCTCAAACTCCAAACAACAAAGCCTGAGAGCTAATGCTCTCAGGCTTTTCTAGCTGAATTTTTCACTGCTTGTTGCATCGGGCGCGCTAGCTCAAGCAGAGGATTTGCTTTCTTCAGCTACTTGCTCGTTGTTGGGTAACTCCAGGCAATAACCAGCCCCGTATACGGTTTTGATGTACCGAGGATGGCGGGGATCGGGTTCCATCTTGGTTCTCAGGTGTCTGATGTGTACACGAATTGTTTCGATGTCGTCGTCGGGGTCGTAACCCCACACTTCTTTGAGAATTTCGCTGGGAGAGACTGTCTGACCGTGGCGCTGAAGCAAGCAGTGCAGCAACTCAAACTCTAGGTGGGTCAGTTTGACTGTCTGAGCGTACCAAACAGCTTCAAACCTTTCGGGGACAAGGGTCAGCGGGCCGTAATTCAGAATTTCGGAGTGTTTGGCAGCTTGGGGGATGCGGTCTGTTCGCCTTAGTAGAGCTCGCACTCGCGCTAGCATCTCTTCTAGTTCAAAGGGTTTGGTCAGGTAGTCGTCGGCGCCGGAGTTGAAGCCTTCTACTTTGTCTTGAGTTTGACTTAAGGCGGTCAACATCAAGACGGGAATGTCTGAGGTGCGCTCGTCACGCCGCAAACGCTGACATACGGTGAATCCGTCTACTCTAGGCAGCATGAGGTCTAGCATGATCAGGTCGGGGAGCAGTTGTATGGCTAGTGCCTGACCTTTGATGCCGTCTTCTGCCTGGGTGACTTCGTAGCCAGCCATTTCTAGGTTGACGGCTACGAGTTCGGCGATCGCCGCGTCATCATCAATAACAAGTATCCGGGGCATCATTATTTATCTCACCGCTAACCAGATGGGGGAGGCTACAGCCTTCTGGGGGTTCCAGGTAACTTTAACAAGCAATTTTTTAATTTTAAGCTTCATTTAAGAATTATAAGGTTGATTAAGACCTTTTTGAGCTATGTAAAAATTGTTGTATTAATTATAAGCGCCTTCAGTGGGTATCAGAAAGACTGTTCGCCAGAAATCTGGCCTGGAGTAGATTTTTTGTTGGCGGGCGCGACTTCTGTGGCGACGAGTGATGATGGGATTTGAGATTTTAGAGCCACCCTGCGTTTGTTTGCTCGTAGTGGGTCATCGCCCCTGTTCTCGATCGACACCTTTGCGGGCCTGACATTGCCAATTCTGCTCTCTGCAAGTTACATATTTTCGACGATCGCCCACTCTACGACTTGTGATTTATAAAGTTGGTGAGGTTGAGAAAAATTTTGTTTTTTTTGAGGGTTAGCCCTTGCTTTTTTTAGCTCTTGACTGTATTATTAAATAATAGAAATCTAACTATTTATTTTCAAAACAAGCGCTATTCCCATTATTAAATAATATCATACAAATGTCAAAGAGTCTATCCCAAAACCCTAAAATTTTTGGCCGATTTTGGAAAATCAGGCAATTTTTTTGGGCCTCAGAAGCAGTGAAAGCAGGGAAATAATCTGTAACCATAGCCGACACAACTACTGAGAAAGAGTTGATTCTTGAGCCGACTGAGTATTTTTTGGGGAAACAGTCGCCTTAGAGCCTAATTTTTGGAAATAAAGACCGCCGATGGTGGCTAAGAATATTGTGTAAGCCGCCGCTTGGACGAGATAAAGTCGATCTCTGTATCCAAACAGTGCTTTGAGAATCACTCCGGGAAATTGTCGATCGGGCAAAATTTCCGCTGCATTCCACACCATAGGCCCTAAAATACAAGAGTGGAGTGGTGCGAGGCGATCGTAATAAAAACAAATCCCTGCATACTGGCTATTCATCTGCGACAACATCCCAGCGGCTTGGTCAAAATGTTTGAGTGCAGATACTGCCAAACCTGCCACGATTAACAGCAACAAAATCCCCATAAACTTGAAAAACAGGCGGATATCAATTTTTACGCCCCACTTGAACAGTAGCGCGCCAATGATTGCCGCCCCAGTCAAACCGCCCAAAGCACCTAAAGCAGGAGTTAAACCTTGTTGAAATTGAGCGCTGACAAATATAACTGTTTCAAAACCTTCGCGCAGTACCGCAATAAAAATTAAGCCAAATACGCCCCAGCCGGCATTGCTATTTTCTGTCAAGGCTGCTGTAACTGCTCCTTCAACTTCAGCTTTGAGAAAGCGCGCTTGCTGAGTCATCCAAATTAGCATCCAGCTTAGCATTGCGATCGCCACAATTCCCAACACGCCCTCTAATAGCTGTTTAATTACTGGTGCGTAAGGCTGCTCGGATGTTGATAGGGCTGCGAGCAATCCATTGAATAAAACACCCACAAAACCGCTAGCAGCAATTCCGGCTGCGACACCTGCATACACCCAAGAATTGAGGTGAGTTTGCTCGGCTTTTTTGAGGCAAGCTAGTACAATTCCGACGACTAAGGCGGCTTCTACGCCTTCGCGCAGGGTAATTACAAAAGTTGGTAGGGCTTCGCTAAAATTCATTTTTTATAATCATGGGGCATGGGCATGGGGCATTGGTCATTGGTCATTGGAAATACAACTTACCACTAACCAATAACCAATAACAATGATTAAATCAACTATAATCCCGCAGCATTTTTTTCAATTCTACTTGGTGCAATTCTTCTTGTCCAATTAGATTGCGGGCATATTCTTCCAAATAAACGCTGGAGTCGGTCACAACGTCAAGTAAAGATTTATACTTTTTGAGCGCTTTTTTCTCGTGATTTAAACTTTCTTCTAACAAGTCTTTCACCGAGTGTTTGTAGGTTTCTTCGATGGGAGCAATTTTCTGACTGGGATGCCCCTCTAAACCGGTGAGAATTTCTCCTGCTTGTTGGGCGTGGAGTAGGGATTCCGTGGCTTGTGCTTTAAAAAACTGCACGATGGGAATCCGGTTTGGCCCTGTCACCATTAGTGAATAGTGGGTATAGCGCACGACACCTGCAAGTTCCCATTCCATGATGGTGCATAGCAGTTCCTGAGTTTTTTTTTCGTCAAGTTCTTTCATTTGTTGTTTTAGATGTAGAATGCCTTAGAGGGCGCTGTTTATAATATCACATTTAAGTTAAAAATGAAAAGTAAGGTGCGGAGGACGCACCTTACCGGATATAGATGTTGTATGTGAGTTAGGGGTTAACTTCTAAGGTTCCAGTAGGAGCAAACACTACAGTAAACTTAGCGACTGGTGCTGCATTGTTGCTGCTAGTTTCGGGAGATTTGAGCAGATTTGGCAAAGGAGTTTCTTGGGTGTAATCCTTGGCTGGCTGGTTGAGGGGCTCGAAATTGCCGATCGCCCCATCTTGACTTGTAGTGACTCGATAGACTAGATTTTGATTGAACGTAGGGCTAGTTTGCCAAGTTCGATCGATGCGATCGTAGACTTTTAGAGCTAACTCATCTAGTTTTACGCGATCCGTAATTTCTGCTGTCTGATTTGTTCCATCCACCGCCTGAACTTGCTGCTGGCCTGCTGATACAGGTACAGCTTGGACAGTCTTATCTGTAGGGCTACTCGCAATAGCCGTTTCAGTAGACGTATTAGTGAAAGGTAAAACCTTTGGAGACTTGTCAGGCAGCTTTTTTTGGCTATCAACCCCTAAATAGGAATTATTTGCAGCCGGAAGCGCACTGCTACTGGCAATAGCTGGTTGGGCCAGCCCCTTAGCAACAGCATTAGCAACAGCATTAGCGGGATTTTGTCCCTCGATTGTGAAAGACTTGACGTGGGAACCGAGAAACTTTTCTTTTTGGCTGACGCGCCACATTGAGATAGGAAAACTCACAAAGAAAAGAGTCAAAACTCCCATACTAATCCAAACTATTTTGTGCATCTCCCTGGCTGGGATCGGCTTATTTTTTGTTTCCATCATCAAACCTCGCATTACTTAAGTTAAGGGCAAATAGGGGAAGAGAGGATGCCAGGACATAGCTGTCGCAGCAACTAACAAAGCAAACATCCAGAAAAATATGGTGCGACTTTTAATCTGCTGATTTTTCCACACCAGATGCAGAATTGGCCAACTGACAAGCCAACCGACAAGCAACATAGTTTCTTTGCCCGTATAGCTGCCGATGTTGCCCCACAATTCATCATTAGTCTTGCTTCCGGGAATCCAACTACCGAGGTTCCAAAGCATTTCGTTTATCTCTTTGGATGTGTCCCCTAAATGGTGACTCACCATCATTGTGAAACAACCAATTGCAGCGCTAACTATTGCTGCTGCTGCTGGGCCCGAAACCCTAGGCGCAGTTGCCGAACCCTCAGCTAAACCGTTAGGAAAGTGTTTTAATTTGCTCCAAAATTTACCGTAAAAAGGTTCATCCCCCGCATGACTTTGGCGGGATAATTGTCTGGTCATTTCACAAATCTCCTATGATAGTTGATAGTTGAGAGTGGGTAGGGGCAGTGCCACCTTGTCCGCCTTGAGAGTCAATCGATTGAGAGTTGAGAGTTGAGAGTCGATTGATTGATAGTTGATAATTGGCAAATGCGGACTACAAAGCATGAATTTTAGCAACGCCAATTCCACTTACCATGCCACCCATTGAAAAAAACATTAGCGCCATCAAAGCTACACAGGTTGCGGTTAAAACCGGGCGATTATGCTTTTCTAAAATTGCATCGCCGTAAGTCCACAGAATCCAGGTGCAAGCTATTGCTAATGGCAGGGTAAACAGGACGCTAAACTCGTGATATTCCATCAAAACATACTGCCCTAAAGGCGAGTTTTCTTTCAGCCAAGCCCGAGCTCCGCCAAAGTCCATGCCTGCCCGATAACGCATATAAGCCCAATTGCCGGTAGCTATGGCTAAAAAGCTCAAAATAGATGACCAAAAGGCTAATGTACGCATTTGTGGCAAGATTTTACCGGCACCGCGCAGCAACGGGAAAGCTAAATGTCCCGTGTAAACCATCACTACCATTGCAAACATTGCGCCTAAGCCGTGAATGGTTCCCATCAATCGTTGCCAATGGCTGGGATGCAGTAGGTTGACTAGAGGTAAAAACAGAAACATACCAGCCGATAAAAAACTCAGTCCGTAGATAGAAACTTGAGCGATATCTAACTGTCTGGGAAATTCCGATGGAACTAAATCGGTAGTTGAGTCTTGGGTTGACGGCTGCACCACTGGCAAACCTCCTGTAGGTTGTGCGGAAAATTACTTGAGAATAAGCGCATTAGTATTTTGAGTTTCTTGATAATGGAGCTCGTGCAGGCAAAGCCGATCGCACTTGGGCGCGCTCGACAACTGCAAACCTACTGCTAACTATATATAGTCGCAATAATTCGCACTTTTTAGTTTCTCTAACACGCAATACTTTGGCTTTGACTAGCTATCTGCTAATTTCACAGCTGCGGTCGTCAAAAACTTAATGCAATTTATTCTCAAGAGTTGAGAATAAAACCAATGATAGATTTTCAGCATATTCTTTATATTTTTTTAATATTCTTGTTTTAGCTGGACGGTGAATACAATTTGGAAGTTGAATGTGTAAACAAATATTGATAATTCTTATCAAAAAGCTTTAATGTGCAGGTTGTCTGTAAAATATCCGAATAATTCTTCAGGATTATTTAATATAAAATTTCTCATCCTCAAAATTCTGCCGATGAGGCGCTAATCTATATCCCATAAGGGATCGCCCGCCACCAATCCCCCGATCGCTCGCTCGCAGAAATACCCCCACAGGGGATGGTAAATTTTTGTAAAAAATAGTTGACTAAAGGGCTGGAACTTTTCTCGTTTGGGAGAGATCGATGCACATACCTGATGGCTTTCTTTCACCGCCAGTAGCCATTGCCACCGGCATAGCAAGTGCAGCAGTAATTGCAGTTGCGCTAAATCGAACCCGCGCCAGTCTTGGACTTCGACAAGCCCCAATCATGGGCTTAACCACAGCTTTCGTGTTTGCAGCCCAGATGATCAACTTTCCCGTAGCCGGCGGCACCAGCGGCCACTTGTTGGGAGGAGCGCTGGCATCCGTCGTATTGGGGAACCCTTGGGCGGCAACTTTGGCAATGAGCACGGTTTTTATAATTCAGAGCGTCTTGTTTGCCGACGGGGGCATCACCGCCCTGGGAGCCAATATTTTTAACATGGGGCTAGTTGGCATTTGGGTGGGCTGGTGGCTGTTGCAGCCATTGCAGCAACTCTTGGGAGGTTCCAGAAATCGTTTGCCCCTAGCTGCGGGCATCGCCGCTGGCCTCAGCGTCGTGGCTGCTTCGATTTGTGTGGCGATCCAACTCGCAATTTCTGGTACAGTAGGGCTCAATATCGCATTGCCAGCAATGGTAGGCGTACATATTTTAATTGGCATTGGCGAAGGGGTAATTACAGGCGGCGTGTTAACTTATCTCGTCAAAGTGCGGCCGGATTTACTGCCGGGACAACAGCCACAATTGCAGAAATGGGTAGTGCCAGTAATCGGAGTTTTATTAATTTCCGGGGTGCTTTCACTGTTCGCATCAAGTTGGCCTGACGGGTTAGAAGCGGTAGCCGAAAAATACGGCTTTAAAGATAAAGAAGCTGTGGCGATCGAAAATCCCACTCCTTTAGCAGATTACACAGTTAAAGGATTAGAAGAACAGCCTGTTGGTACTAGCATTGCTGGACTTTTAGGGTCTGCCTTCAGCTTCGGCGCGGCTTTTGGAATTGCTCAGTTGGTGGTAAAACCTAAAGATGTCTAAACTCTCCATACCTTTTCGATTGCGAATGTCTCTCACAATTGTGATTGGCATGGGTTTTCTGAAGACAGGCGCTTGGCTGTGGCTGGGAATTTATGGGGCGATCGCACTTTTTTGGTCGTTTTGGCTCAGGGCTCCCGTGCGAACCCTAGCGCAACTGTTGGGAGCAGAATTGGTTTTTCTCTCCTTATTAGTGCTGCCCCAAGGTTGGGAACGCGCCAGTTTTCTGTTGCTACGTTCCCTAATTTGCCTGCTAATTATGAACAGCTTTCTGCTAACTTTGCCACCCCACAGTTTCGGAATCGCCCTCAAAGGATTACCCCTACCAGCAGGTTTGCAAGAGATTGTACTTTTAACAGGACAATACTTAGAAATCCTGCTGTCCGAAGTCAACCGCATGAAAATATCAGCCCAACTCCGGGGCTTGTCCGGTACCGGAGGATGGCTGCGCTACGCCAGTGCTTCCATGATCGGAGCGCTTTATTTGCGAAGTCTCGATCGGGCAGAAAGAGTACACGCAGCCATGCTAATTCGCGGGTATCAAGGAGCTTTACCTGCCGACTCAAAATCAACACCAAAAGAGCGACTCTGGCTGACACTAGCAATTTTAATCGCAGCCGGATTAACAACAGCTTCTTACGGTTATTCGTAATTGGGCATTGGGCATTTAACTGGTTCCCAGGCTCTGCCTGGGAATCCATATCCAGAGGCTCTGCCTCGCCTCTTGCGGAGGAAAATTGGAGGCAGAGCCTCCCGATCTGCGTTCCCAGGCAGAGCCTGTGAACGAGTAGAATTGGTAATTGATTAATTCAGGCCTCTACCTTTTGCCTTATCCCTTCCCCTCTCTGCGCCCTCTGCGTTCTCTGCGGTTAAACACTCTTAATCCTAAAATAGAGGAAAATAAAACTTGAGTAGACTAAAATCCGTGCCAACAATCGAAGTAGAAAACTTAGTATTTGGCTATCCAGATCAAAAGCCAGTATTGCGGGGAATTTCTTTTACTTTGCAACCGGGAGAAAGAGTTGCTCTACTCGGCCTGACAGGTGCTGGTAAAAGCACTTTGCTCGAAAACTTGATCGGATTAAAAATGCCTCAAGCGGGCGAGATTAGAGTGCAGGGAAAAAAGTTGGAAGAGGCGACTTTATCGCAGGCGCGCAGGCAGATTGGATTTTGCTTTCAAGATGCTAACGACCAGCTATTTATGCCCACTATTTTAGAGGATGTCATGTTCGGCCCCCGCAATTACGGAGTGCCGCCGGGAGTGGCGCGCGATCGAGCTTTATCACTATTAGACGAATTTGGTTTAGTAGAATTTGCCAACCGTTCGGCCCACGAACTTTCAGGAGGCCAAAGAAGATTAGCAGCCTTGGCAGCAATTTTAGCATTAGAGCCGGCAATTTTAATCTTAGACGAGCCGACCAACGGACTCGATCCCTCGTGGCGGCGTCATTTGGCTAAGGTTTTGTCCCAATTGCCGATCGAGGTAATTTTGATCGCTTCTCATAATTTGAATTGGATCGGGAAAACGACTCAAAGGGCGTTAGTTTTGGCGGATGGTGAGATTAAAATTGACAGAAAAACCCAAGATTTGCTGGCAGATACATCCACTCTCGAATATTACAATTTGCCGCCCGATTGGTAATTAACTATTGGTTATTAATCCTTACATAAAGCAGTCATAACTAACCACAAGCGATTGCTTGACTTTGGATCATTAGGGTAACTATTGGGTGGAATTCTAGGCAATGTATATCTGTAATTACAGCTCGAATTTGCGGACGGCTTCATTGTAGAGATGAATAGCTAAATCGCAAATAATTTGTTCATTTTGAAAATCACTTCCTAACTTCTGTTTCGCCGTTTGAACACACATTTTCATCAACTCTGATGAACTTTCGATGTGAAGTGCGATCGCCCTTTGCTTTTCTTCAAACCCAACCTCGATTTCCGCCAGCCTTTTGACCGATTGACAATTCGCGGATTGCTCTAAATTTGCCGCCATTTTTTCCTGCTTTCTCCTTTGGACTTCCTCGGAAAAACCCGCAGCAATGAGCCCCGCAGGTAACGCAAAAATTCCGATTCCCAAAAATGCTAATATTGCTCCTAACAATTTTCCTAAAGGAGTGATTGGATAAATATCGCCGTAACCGACAGTAGTTAAGGTCACAACTCCCCACCACATTGCATCGGGGATGCTCGCAAAAGTTTCGGGATGCGCGTCGTATTCAACAAAATACATGACGCTAGAGGCAAATATTAACAGAATAAAAACTGCAAATGCGGTGGCAATTAACTCCTCTTTTTTATCGTACAATACTGCTCCCAGAGTTCTGATTGACTCAGAATAACGGCTCATTTTTAGCAACCGCAACAAGCGCAGAACACGAATTAAATTAACGAAGTTGAAAGTAGGAAATAACAGCAAGAAGTAAAAAGGTAAGATGGAAAGTAAATCTATCAAACTTAGCGGTGTAAGAGCATATCTCAATCTTCCCCAAAGCGGGTGGCTGTATCTGCGATCGACTGTAGACACCCATAGCCTCAAAATATATTCTATTGTAAATACTAAGGAGGAAACAATTTCGATGTTTGCCAAAAACGATGTGTGTTCGGGCGACAATGTGGGCGAAGTAGAAGCAATAAAAGCTGCGACGTTGATCAGAATTAAACAAGTTATGATAAAATCATCTGCTAAACTGTATAAATTGCTTGAGTCTGAGGTTTCTAAAATTTCATAAATTATAGTTTTGATTTTTTTACGCATCTGAGTTTGTCCTAAAAATTTAGCAATTAACGATCGCGCTTGACTACAGTATAAGCAATTAGATTCAAAAAATTAAGCAGGAGTTGCCCTCAAGCTCAAAAAATGGTTTTTTGAGAGAGGCTCTTGTTACGAAATTCAATATTTCTCATGGAAAGTGGGTTGTTTGGGGCAGGGGCAACGGCGTTCTAGTAAAATTTAGAGTTGATCGGGAAAGAATTTCCCACTATTACTGGGTTTGCAGGCAAAAATCATGAAGGTAGCCGTATTCAGCACCAAATCCTACGATCGCACATTTCTGGAAGCAGCGAATGTCGGCGGCAAACACGATTTAGTTTTTTTTGAACCGCGTCTGAACCTGGAAACCAGCGTTTTGGCTGCTGGATTTCCGGCCGTTTGCGCGTTCGTGAACGACTGCTTGGACGCGAAAACGCTGCTTGCCATTGCCGAAAAAGGCGTCCGCTTGCTGGCACTGAGATCCGCCGGATTCAATCACGTCGATTTAGCAGCAGCGAGGGATTTAGATCTAACTCTGCTGCGAGTTCCTGCTTATTCTCCCTACGCAGTGGCCGAACACGCAGTCGCTCTGATTTTGTCCCTCAACCGCAGAATCCATCGGGCCTACAACCGCGTCCGCGAAGGCAATTTCGCCCTAGATGGCTTGTTGGGTTTTGACCTCCACGGCAAAACGGTGGGAATCGTCGGAACAGGCAGAATTGGCGCAATTACTGCCCAAATTCTGCACGGATTCGGGTGTCGCCTGCTGGGATACGATGTTTCCCAAAACCCAGATTGCCTCGCCCTAGGCATGGAATACGTCGCACTCCCGGAACTCTTCGCCACCTCTGATATTGTCAGCCTCCACTGTCCGCTGGTACCGGAAACTTACCATTTGATCGGTGCAGAGGCGATCGAGCAAATGAAACCGGGGATGATGCTGATCAATACCAGCCGCGGTCAGTTGATTGACACTAAAGCTGTTACCAAAGGGCTGAAGTCTGGTAAAATTGGCTACCTCGGCTTAGATGTTTACGAACAAGAGACGGATCTGTTTTTTGAGGATTTGTCAAATCAGGTCATTCAAGACGATGTTTTTCAGCGTTTGCTGACTTTCCCCAACGTCCTAATTACCGGACATCAAGCTTTCTTCACCGAGGAAGCTTTGAAAAATATCGCCGAAACCACGATCGGCAACATCACCGACTTTGAACAAGGACGCCCTTGCCCGAATCAAATCGACCTCGCTCAAGTGAAAAAATGAGTCAAAAGAGCGATTTGGCAACGAAGGCAATTGTTTAAAATCAAGTCATATCGTTATTTTTGCTTGCAATTTGTGAAACTCTGCCTTAGTCTCATCAATTAGTCCCTGCAGCGCGGATGCTGTGCTAATTGCCGGAGAATTATACTGGCAGCAATTCACAGCCTGCAATTTTACCTGACAACGGAGGAAGTATTCAATGACACAAGCTAACTTTTCGGACGAGACACAAACAATCACTGAAGTCGTGACAGTAGATCTGGTGGAGGACAAACCGGGGGTCATGACTACAGTGACAGCCACAGAAACAACGGCCAGCCAGTTCCAAGATATTAAAGACCAAGTTATTACAATTTTGTCGGAACTTCCAGCCTATCTATCCAATTTTTTTGCTGACTACCAAAAGCCCCTCATAACTGTTGGTTTAATTCTGGCAGGCGGTATTAGTATTAAGGTAATGCTGGGAGTTTTAGGTGCTCTTAATGATGTCCCTTTGGTAGCTCCAGTTTTTGAGTTGATTGGCATGGGATATACGGGTTGGTTTGTTTACCGCTATCTGCTCAAGGCTTCCGATCGCCAAGAGTTGTTAACGGAAATTGATTCTTTAAAAGAACAAGTTGTAGGTAAAGATTCTTAGAGGAAGTCATTAGTCATTAGTCATTGGTCATTAGTCATTAGTCATTAGTCATTAGTCCTTGGTCATTAGTTAGTGGTTATTTGTTATTTGTAAGGCTATAGCCATAACCGATAACAAGTAACCAGCAACCCATGCCCAATGCCCAATGCCCAATGCCCAATGCCCAATGCCCAATGCCCAATGCCCAATGCCCAATGCCCAATGCCCAATGCCAATTCCCAATGCCCAATCTTAATTTGGATGGCAAACTTGCTGCAAAGTGGCGGTAAAGTCGGGGTAGGAAATGGCAGCGGCTTCGGCCCGGTGAATGTTAGTAATACCTGTGGCGTTGAGCGCTGCGATCGCCAAACTCATCGCTATTCGGTGGTCGGTGTAGCTGTCAACATCCGCGCCGGTCAAAGGAGTTCCCCCGGTAATTTCTAAACCGTCGGGTAACTCGGAAATTTGGGCTCCCATGCGGTTGAGTTCCGCAGCAGTCACGGCCAGTCGATCGCTCTCTTTGACTCGCAACTCGGCCGCATCTCGAATTATTGTAGTACCCGACGCAAAGATCGCCGCTACGGCCAAAATCGGGATTTCGTCAATCAGTCGGGGAATTAAGTCGCCCGCAATGGTGCATCCCCGCAATTGGCCGGAACTGCGAACCAAAATATCCGCTACCGGTTCCCCAGCCGCCTCTCGCTGATTTTGCAGTTCAATATCGGCGCCCATCATTTCCAAAGCTTCCAAAATGCCTGTACGAGTTGGGTTGACGCCGACATTTTCGACTACGAGCTCCGAACCCGGGACGATCGCCCCAGCAACTAGCCAAAATGCCGCCGAACTAATATCCCCCGGTACAATCACATTCTGCCCTTGCAGTTGTGTCGGCCCAGTGACTGTCACGCTACAAGTTTCTGGATCGACGCTCAATTGGGCTCCAAACGCTCGCAGCATCCGCTCGCTGTGATCCCGCGACAGAGCGGGTTCTGTGACTGTAGTTTCTCCGCTTGCCATCAAACCGGCGAGCAAAATGCAAGATTTAACTTGAGCCGAGGCGATCGGAGAATGGTAGTGAATCGGTTTTAACTGCTGTCCCAGTATCCCTAAAGGAGCTAAAGAATTGCTTTTTCGGCCCCAAATTTGCGCTCCCATTTGTTGCAGCGGTTTAATGACGCGCGACATGGGGCGCGATCGCAAAGAACTGTCACCCGTTACTGCATAAAAACGCCCCGGATGAGAGGCTAAAATTCCCAACATCAGCCGCATCGTCGTGCCGGAATTACCCGCGTCCAAGACTTCCACAGGCTCCTCTAACTCGCCAATTCCGACGCCCCGGACTGTCACCCGTTCCGCGTTGAGTTCAGAAACTTTGGCTCCCAAGAGCGAGAAACATTTAGCAGTGCTGCGGGGGTCTTCTCCTAGAAGTAGTCCCTCAATAGTAGTTTCACCTTGGGCGATCGCACCCAACATCAAAGCTCGGTGAGAAATCGACTTATCGCCGGGAACTCGAATCCTCCCCACCAGCGACAAGCCCGAGGCCGGTTTTTGAATGCTTAAAGTTTGGTTTTTGTCAAGAAGCGTAGTAGTTATAATGTCAGCTTGCATTGAGATAAACTAGGATTAGATGGCGTTAGCTATCCTACCTTTTTCTCAGTCCTAAGTTAGTCGTCTTTTGTACGGCCTGCGGGTTTTTTCCCAATGTGTCCGGTTAACTTAAAGCCTGATTAAACTCGCCCGGAGACTCCGCTGTGAGTTCTCGATGACACGGGAGTGCGGACGCAACGGCACGGATTTCACATTAATTTCACAAATATTATCCGTGTATCTGCTTAGATTTCATGTCCTGCTCTCACTTATCGACCAGATGATTGAAGTTTGACTGAACAATTTTAGATTTTCGATTGCGAGTTTTAGATTTTTCATTTTGTTAAGCAAAAGCTCCGGAATTTGGAACCCAGCCCATCTAAAATCTAAAGTCTCAAATCTCAAATCTCAAACCGCCCGATCCACCACAACTCCTAAACTTTTATTTATGCTGACCCATCACCGCAAGCCTGTAAGTTTATCGCTGGTATCCACAGATTTACCTTTGTGGTCAGTCGTTGAAACCGCTGCTACGGTTTATCAAAAAGACCGGGATCGCTTTCACTTGTTGTTGCACGAACCAGCAATAATCGATCGCGAATTTTCCGAGGGCTCCAATGAATCTGCCGAGCAAGTTACAATCTTACCCCCAACTACAAAACCCCGGTTGCTCTGGCTAGAAGTTTCGCCCTATCGAGTCATTATGACCATGCAAGGAAACGGCAAATACAGTTACCGCCACTGCTGGGAACGAGGAATGTACGGCCTGAGCCGTTATTGGCTTCAGGGCGAATCGCTGGCGACTCCCGAACAGTTGCGACTCCGCAACTTCACTCGCAACTTGACGCTGACAGGAAAGCCGGAACCGGATCACTTGCAGTTAGAATACGAGTTGTGGTCAGAGAAAGTGCAACTCGGTCGCTATATCTTGAATCTAGAAATTCATCACTAAATTGGGTAATGGGGAATTAGTAGATGCTATAGCCGTTCTCAGGTAAATTAGGTGTTCCTGGGCATCGGGCATCGGGCATCGGGCATCGGGCATCGGGCATCGGCGCTTCCTTTTCTTTCTCCGAATTCTATAGCGCGTACCTCACTTCCTTGAATACCGCTATAGATGAAGGCGATGCCTTCCTCAAACTCAAAACTCACGCATTCAAAACTCAAAACTCTTAGCCTTTAGCGATCGCCCTTACAATAATTAATCAGTTTGCTAGTCAAAGCGTCTTGATTTGCGGCTGCTTGATTCGCCTGTTGGCCGGCTCTAATAATATCTGCTTGAGCTGTTTCGATTTGCTCTCGACCTTCTATACTTGTAGAAGCGAGATTTGCAGCCTGAAGACTTTTGCTTATGTCGCCTAGTGCTTGACTAATTTCCTGGAAGGATTTAACCGATGGCTTTTGAATTTCTTTGAGGGTTGAATCTGTTATTCGCAGAGCCTCAAGTTCGTTCGCTATCAGGTTCAAATTTTTAGCTAAGTTGTCGGTCGTTGCAGCATCGTTGCTGTCTTTATCAACATCAATGAGAGCGTTGCCTTTGTTGACAATTTCAGTAAATTTAGTACACTGGATAGCTCGGCTATTGCTGCAACTAATCGTCAGCGTACAGCAAGCAACAACTATCAGCAGGATGGCAATCTGTTTGCGAAAAAAGTACATGAACCCTCGGTTGCAAAAAAAAGTAGATTCTGGGATTTTATAGTAGAGTGCGTCACTCGATTTTCGATTTTCGATTTTCGATTTACTTGCGACATTGAATCAAAGGAGCTGGAACTTTGGTCTAAAATTAGGGATTGTCCACAAGGCGAGTGTACGCGGCACAGTATCCGTTTTTGGGTGTGTCAGCGGGCCGATCGATATATCGACTGTCGAAAAACTTTCGTGGCATTGAGACACGCTCTACTAAGCTAAACTACGTACCTGTTTAGGAACTATGGTCAAAAACAGCAATAACCTAAAGAAGGGAAGCATTTGGGGATATCTTACCCTGCTTTTGCCTATTTCCTTGACGGCGGTTGCCAGTTTCGAGTCGGGAAGGATGTTTTGGGCGATCGCCACCACAGCGGGCATTGCTTGGGCTTACAAGCTCTACCAGCAGCAGCAAAAACACAAACTCGCTCATTTAGACTCGGTTTTCTACAAGTTGATCAAGGAAAATCAAGGGCGAGTTACGGCTTTGGATTTGGCGATGAATGCGAAACTCCCCGGAGAAAAGGTTCAAGAGTATCTCGACGAACGAGCCTCGGAGTTTGCCGCAGATTTTGAAGTGACGGAACAAGGCGGAATTTTGTATTATTTTCAAATAGCTCCAACTGTCAATCAAAGCGAAACAGCTAATGTGGCAATAGCTGTTCAAGAGCCTCCCACAAATCGGGAAAAAACACAAGAGAAAAAACCAAATTTATTCCCCATTGCTCAAACCAAGACTCCTCACAAGCCCAAAATCTCTTTTACCCAGACGGAACTCTCTCGCAGGTTCAAAGTTCACGCAAGTACGATCGGCAAGTGGAAACTTAAGCCGGAGTTTGCTCAGTGGAGCCGTGAAAAAGACCCGGAGGATCTCGCCTGGGAATATTCTACAGAAAACAAGCGATTTTATCCCAAAGATTGAGGTATTGACTAATTGACGGGTTTGGGTTATCTTCAGTGGAAGTAGAACTTTTTTTGAAATTAAAGGCAAAGCAAATGCAGCACCAGAACCGAGAACAGCTCCCGCTAGATCGGATATTTCTGGGAAATTGTCAGGAACTTCTGAGCAGCTTGCCAGATGAATGCGTTGATTTAGTAGTATCCTCTCCTCCCTACAATTTGGGCAAAGAATACGAGACCAAGCAAGCTCTCAATGTTTATTTAGAAGAACAGAGAATTGTGCTGCAAGAGTGCAGCCGAATTCTCAAAAAATCAGGTTCGCTGTTCTGGCAAGTCGGTGCTTTCTCCGATCGGGGTATGCTAATTCCGCTCGATATTCGCTTCTTCCCAATTCTAGAATCCTGCGGGTTAATTCCTCGGAATCGAATTATCTGGGGGAGACAGCACGGTTTGCACGGCAGAAAGAAATTCTCATGCCGCCACGAGACAATTCTTTGGTTTACTAAATCCGATGAATATATATTTAACTTAGACGATATTAGAGTACCGCAAAAGTATCAAAATAAAAAACATTACCGGGGTTCTCGCAAAGGCGAACTTTCATGTAATCCTGACGGGAAAAACCCAGGCGACATTTGGATGTTCCGCAACGTCAAACACAACCACGAAGAACAAACTATACATCCCTGTCAATTTCCCGAAGACTTAATAGCTAGAATTGTCTTGACTACAACCGTGAAAGGTAATGTTGTTCTCGATCCTTATATGGGTTCGGGTACGGCAGCCGTTGTAGCTAAAAACTGCGATCGGCATTTTATCGGTGCAGAATTGGAGCTAAAATATTATCAAGTTGCGCTGCGTCGTTTAAGCGGGGAACCGGACGAGCGCGGCTATTTCCCCAACTTAAAAACTCTGCGGGACTATGTAGAAAAAACCGGACAGGCAATAGAAGCATTTCGGTTTGACGTACAAGTAGGTAAAAAACCAACAGAACGCAGCAAAGCAAAAATATATCCCGAAGAGTATCACTTAGAAGAAATGGAGAAACGCTTGCTATATGAGGAAGCTGCTTTTGCTGCGGATATTCGGGGAAAAGCTCCACCAGTAGACCTCAAGCTAAATGGCAACGGTAAGAAAACGCTGAATTCTACTAAAATTGGAGAGCAATTAGAACTTGAGTTGTGGAGCTAGTATATCATTTTTCAAATAATCCGAATAGAACTGCGACTGCGGGGCGAGCGTCCTGAAATTATTTGACATTCACGATCTTCCTGAGTTACTATTGTCCTTGATGTTTGAGCGCTGTAAACAGTCAATTTTGCAGGTACTGTTGTATTCCTTTGCGTGAATAAACCAACTATTCTGAGCGGTACATTAAATAGATAGGCCGATAATACTGTTAACTGGTTCACAGCTTGCTCGTAGTAAAGGCTGCTATTAGCCGCAGGAAACATTTGTGATTTTGTAACTATAATAACAACCCTAACGGGCTGTCCTGTGAGAGGCGTGTTAGTGTTGAAAAACAATTGGGATCGCACGGTATTGTTTAATAGAAATGAATAGTGAGAAAACTGAACTTCTACAATCGCACCAGAAGAGCCAAAATCAACATCTGTTCCCAAAAATCGATAGATCGGCGGAATCGGGATTCTCGCTAGCCATCCAAGTTTGAGCAACTCAGTTTTGATGTATTCATTTGTTGCTACAGGATCGAAAACGGGAGCGCCCAGAAATCCAGCTTGAGCTGAAGCTTTTATGTGCAGTGGCATAGCAGCAAGTACGCTGCTGATTTGGTTCCATTCCGCGCTACAGTAGTTACTGATGACAGTGCTTGCCCCATTGAAATCCGTAAATTCAATTAAAATAGCAGAGCCTCCTTTTTCCTATGTCCAAAACAACCTTGCGAGTAGTCGCCCGCCTCGTCGCGTTTCCCGACAAAGTAGCAGAACTTAAATCTCTGCTGCTGAGCATTATAGAACCAACTCGTAAAGAAAAAGGCTGCATCAAATACGAACTCCTGCAAAATCAAGCCGATCCCACAGATTTTACCTATGTTGAAGAGTGGGAAAGTGCAGATTTGCTCGAACTACATCTCGGTTCAACTCACATTCAAGACGCCGTGCAGAAATTAGACGGTTTGGCCGTTGGGCCTCCAGATATCCGCCGCTATGAATTGCTAGCTTAATCGGGTTTTTATAGCAATTGGATTAATGTGTGTGAAATAGCTTCGATTCCCCCAAAGTTTGCGGGGCAGCACGCGGCGCACCCTACATATATAGGTTCTGCATAAGTCCAATTCTACTCACATCTTGCACTATTCTCGCTGAACAGGCTTTCCGGCCTGTTCCACACAGAGTAGATTTTCTTGTGGAACAGGCCGGAAAGCCTGTTCAAAAAAGGATTATTGACAATGGTGCAAGATATTAAATTTTACTAACTTCGGAAAAATTTATGACATTAGCAACAATAAAACAGTTATTTATTTATCCAATTAAAGGGCTGACACCGCAAGAAATGTCGGAGTTTGCTTTAATAGCAGGACATGGAATTAAGGGCGATCGAGCTTTTGCCTTAATGTTTGCAGATAATCTTGAAGCTGCAAAGATGCCTGCAGACAACGTGCCTTGGATGAGCAAAAAAAATTTTGCTGTCCAAAACGATTGGCCTCTGTTAGCAGCTTTAGAATGTCATTATCAACCGGAAACGACGATTTTAACAGTCAAGCGTCAAGGAGTTGCAGTCTTATCCGCAGAAACGAACACAGCAGCGGGGCGCGATCGCATCGGCAGTTTTTTCACCGAATATTTGGCGGCAATTGAACCCACAAAAGAAGCGAGACATCCGCAGTTTGCACCTTTGCAATTAGTCGGCGACAGCAGCGGCGAAACTCGTTATCCCGATCGAGAACCAGTACACATTTCTTTACTCAGTCAAGCCACATTAGACCAATTAACAGAAATTGCTGTTCAAAACATTGACGTGGGCAGATTTCGCCCGAACATTGTGCTAGAAGGTATGGCAGCTTGGTCAGAATTTGAGTTGATTGGAAAACAGTTTCAATTAGGCACGGCGCTCATAGAAGTTACAGCACGAATCGGTCGCTGTGTCAATATAGAAGTGAATCCAGAAACAGGCGATCGGGATATTTCCCTACTCAGTTTACTCCAAAAGGAATTCGGTCACGCACAAACTGGAGTTTTAGCCAAAATCATCAACAGCGGCACAGTTAAAATCGGCGATGTTTTGACTGCTGTAAAATAGATTAGGACTTATTATCATGCCCGGTCGATTTCCTCCGCTTCGCTTCACCCGAAATCAGGTAGGGGCGGGTTCACCAAAAATATGTGCCAATAATTGACAATCTCAAAAACCCGCCCGGCCGAGATATTATGGTCAATTTCTCGGACATGATATTACGCATAAATACCAAAGAAACCGGGTTTTTCACCAGCATTCAAGGATAAAATGCAGTAGTTTTGTAAAAAAACCCGGTTTCTGCGTCCAGGAATATTCTTAATCAAAAGCAACATTAAGATTGTGAATGCTGCCTCATTACTCACAAGTTAAGCTAAAAGCACTATTGTCAATGAGTAATTTTACTCATTTTTTACCTGTTGACCCAATTAAAATATGACTCCATTTGTTCCTTTATTATTGAAAAAAAATTGTTCGGGACTTCTTTGAGTTCCAGGGAAAGGAGAAATAATTAGCCTGACATGAGGTTTTTGTCGTCGCTTAACAATCCCTAAATCTTGATTTTTATCGGAGGCAAAATACTTAACTAAGTCAGAAGCTATTCCTTTTTGATAGGCAACCGAAAAATGATACATCCCCCGATAAATCATTTCTAAAGAAATACGTTCAAGTGGTACTCCTAATTCATCGGCAACCGCATCTCCTAAATCTACTAAAACCGCATAAAATAGCCAAGTAGCCCAGATTTGGAGCTTGATTCCGTTTAATGAACCTGTCCATAAATAACTAAGATTTAATAATCTTTTTACTGTACAAAATGCCTCTTCAATTCGCCAGCGTCTTTGATATAAATCTGCTACTACATAGGGGGGCAATATTTCGGGTTCTCGGACACTTGTCAGATAAGAACGCCAGGAAGTCTTGGAGCGAATCTGTACTAATCTTATAGTCAAAGCTGGTGTTTTTTTTGTGCCTGCACCTATTTTAATTATCTGGTCTTTGACATCATAAGTATTGGTTAATACCCGCTCCAATTGATAGGATGCACCTTTCTTTATTCGAGTGATAAATCCAATTTCTTGGTCGATGAGTTGTTGCCAAAAAGCGAAGTGATAGAAGCCTCGATCCAATAACAGCAAGGTTTTTGGCTTAACTATTTTTAGTAAATCTTCTTCCCAATGAGTATCTGCTTGTTTCGGATTTGTCCAAAACCAAATTTCTTCGGGAAGATGAGTTACTAGGTCTATAATTACTCCCATTTTTCCGGCTAATTGACCAATTGGCACATCTGATAAACTTTGTAGCTTCTTAAATAATGCTTCTAATGTTGAGCCATCAGCTATCCAGATATTATCAAAGTTTTTTAAGGCAAATTGTACGCTATCTGGTAGTGGTCTTGATTTTCTTGTTAACCATTTTTGGCGAAACTGAGGCAATAATTCTTTAAATACTTTTTCAAATAAAAATGCGGTCAAAGTTAAAAATCTTTGTGACAACGCTTGTTGGCTAATTTCTTGTGGCTGACACCATAAAAATCCTTCTCTATTTAATAATCTGGTTAATTCTGTTACTCCTGCTACGTCTCGCCATAAGAGACTTAATATTGCTGCCATCATTAATGGTAGTGTCAGAATCCTATCTCTTAAATTTAATTGGCGATAAAAAGTTTTTTGGGCAGCCATTGCTGGAATTAATAAATCTTCTAGGTGATTCGCTACCGCTTCATTTTCTACTTGGGGACGATTTTTTTTCTTTGCATGATCTCGGTTGATTCGTTTTTTGCGAGTCATAACTGGTTCAATTATGGCTAAACTGCTTGCCCGGTAAAGGTTTCATCCTATTTTACCTTTTTTGGTCTACCCCCTTGACAATTTGCACTTTTTCTTAACTTGTCACAAATGATGCTGCCTAACTTCCTCTACTGATAAACCGAGTGCTTCTGCCACTTGCTGTGTATTCAATCCCATTGCCAACAACCGAGGGATGGCATCCCGCCGTGCTTGGGCTTCTGCATTCAAAGCCTGCTCTGCTAAGGAAGCTCGTTCTGTACCTGTCAGCAGCAAATTGCCCTCGCTGTCCCACCACCGCAGCCACAGCATTGTCTGGTTTTGATAACGGCCTTCCCACAGTCCTAATTCTACGCCCATTGGCGCGATCGGATAATGACCGCGATCGTTCGGAAGCAACTGCTGGTAAAACCCATTGTTCAGGCTGTAAACCTCCAGCCTGCCACTATTGATCTCATAGATGCCATAATACGGAATCCGCATGATCCGCTCATAGACCCAAAACTTCCCAGGTCTTGGCGCCGATTCGACTTCTGAGTACGATAGCGGCGTTGTGTCTCGCTCTTGAGAACCGTCTCCCGATGCGAACTCCAAAGCAATCATCGGAGCCATGAATTCCCGCCACAGCACGTAAGAGCGACGAATCTGATTTCCTAGTCTTGGTGGCACGTTCGGCACGTAGAACCAATCAGGAGCTTCTGCTCCCTTTTCAAGTGGGTCTGTTTCTCGCCAGTAGATGCCACAGTCTTGCCCTATAGCATATTGCCCATCGGGATGAAGCCCTTGCAATACCGACCCGATAGAATCAGTCAAAATAATGCTCTGAGGATGCTCCTGAAAATTCTTCACAAAAGTGCCGTCTTCCTCTGGCAGTTGAGTGTGGTCGGGGAAGGGAGAGGGAAGGACAATCTTTTCGGTTGCCGGGGTCATGCTACCTCTCAAGTATTGCAGCTTACCTGAATATCTTAACTCATCCTTCTTCGGGTATCCTCACCTTATTACCAATCAAGTTCAGAAAACTCGCTCCAAAATGTTGAATCTCCAAAAAATTAGCATAAGCAGGAGTTGACTTGTAAACTCTAAAAGTCCGCATAATTCCTAAAGTCGCCGCGCTTTCCAGCGGGCCGATAAAGCTAGTATCCCTATCCAAAAAATGAGACTGCTTAGCCCAGTGTGCCATCTGTTCCGCATTCAAAAAATAGCAGCCGGAATGAGGATTCAACGCCCGCTCAAAAGCGATTTTTTGTTCCATGATTTTTCCCGTTAACTGCCGCTGCTCCTCTACATTTTGAAACGGAGAAGTCGCTGAGTCTGCTAAATCACCATCAACATATGCTTTAAAAACCGCGCCTTTAGGCGCTATTTCATAGCGATTAGGTTGCAGCAAATTCCCATTTCCTCCGTGATGCGTAAACCACTTTAATTTACTAAAAAACCACGGATCATGCAGAACTAAATCATCTTCCAAATAACAGAAATAATCGTATTTGTTAAGACACGCTCGCAAAACTGCTTGACACTCAAACCCCAACAGCAGCGGTTCGCATTTTGTAGCATGGTGCATAAAACATCTGGGCTGCACTGGCAGTTGAGGCAACAGATGATAACCTTGAGTAGTGCAAACAACAATGTCAATTTCGTGCTGTTGAGATTGATTTGCTGGGATAGTTGCACATTCGCTAATGTCAATCATGGACTGAGATTTGCCGTACAAAGCTTGCAGCGATGTCACGCAAGCGGTTAAAGCATTTAGTCGTGGTTGCGGATCATTTCGCTGGGAAGCGTGTTTCCCGTCGCCGCTGGGATTGTAAAAGTGAGCAATAGTGAATAGAATTCGCATAGGTGTGGAGTAAAAATTAAAAATTAAACAATAAAACAGAACGATCGCACAATAGCCTATAAATCTTACCGCACTTAGTCACCAAATAACTCCGGCAGGCGATCGCGCAACTCAGCATTTAAACGTGGCAACTCCTCCCGCATCTGTAAGTACCAATCTCGCCGCTGCCGGTAGTGCCCGCACAGTAAGCGGTTGTCCCGCACCCATTCGTAAGCATTCGCGGCTATTTTCCGGCGCCGAGAAGTGTCAGAAATCAGCGAATTTAGTTTGGTTTCAAACTCTTTTTCATATCTATAAATCAATCCGGTTTCACCTTCGACAATCGAATGTTCGTACACAGTGGGACTTGCCAGCACCGCTACTCCCCGCGCTGCACATTCAATAAATTTTAAGTCGGATTTCATTTCGTTAACCGGGTTGGAAACAAGCGGTAGCAAAGCTATATCGCAACTGTACATAATTTCTTGATACCGTTCGTAACTGCAAAATGGTTCAAATTCTTTTTGCTGTATTTCCAACGCTTCAAAAAAACGGCTGTCGTGGATTACTTTAACTCTAATCCTGTGCTTGTGTGCGACTAAAACTCGATTGAGCGCTGCCATAATCGGCTGCCAATCTTTTTCGCGGTTGAGTGCACCAAAAAAGATGGTGACTGTATCTTCTGTCGGATAAATTCGCGCCGGAGGTAGATAAGCTAATTGATTGGGAAATACGGCAACATTGTGATTGTAAGACCGCAAAATTTTTGCTAGCGGTTCTGTAGAAGTTTGCACGCAGTGACAGCCGCGATAGCTGAGGTAATTATTGTCGGCGTATTCGCGGCGGCGAATGGGGTTGTCGTCAATCTCAGCTACTATTAAATAGCCTTGTTTAAGCAGTTCTTTGAGTTGGGGAATATAGCCGGGGTATTGCATGATTGTCCGCTGCCAGATGAAGACTTTTTCTTCTCCCAGCAGTGGCGGAATTAATTCTGCTGTTTTCACGGCGGATACGGTGCGGACACCGGGAATTGTAGCGCTAAATTTGTCCGGTTCCAAAACTCGCACACGATCGCACCCTGTAGGAGCCATAATGATAGTCTGAATCAGCAGTCTGCGCGCAGGTACGGTCGATTTGGTCGATCGCACGATATAATATTCAGCACCAGTTTCAGTAGCAAAACTGCTCGATGTTAGCTCTAAAGCCTTTACCATTGGATGCAGTAATTCCTGAAAGTGGACAAAATTTTCGGTTTTGTGTCCCTTCCCTTGAAATTCATAAACCTGCAATCCGGCTTGAGCAAATAGTGATTTAATACTTTCTAGGGTAAACCAGTGCTGCATCTTGTTGTCGGGATTTTCCCACTGTCCCCGCAACAGATTGACAATTCGCCGCCAGTATTGAACATTAGGGATTCTGGCGAGAATTTGCCCCTCTGGATTCAGCAAAGCACTGTACTGCTTGAGCACTTCCCAAGGGTTTTTGAGATAGGGTAGCAAGTCACCAAAAACCAAACAATCGACGGTTCCTGGGGCGATGTCGAGACTTTCGAGAGCAATTTCTTCAATATCGGCTACCGTCACCCAGTTTAGCCGATCGACTGCAATTTTAGCTTTTTCTCGATCGCATTCAATGCCAATATACTGACAATGGGGAGTGATCAGCTTGTACTGTTCGCCCGTCGAGCCCGTACCGCAACCAATTTCAACAATGACTTTAGCATCCGGCGGGAGCAGCTTCAAGAGGTCGTGGTTGACGCGATCGATCACTTTCTCTAAAATTCCTGATTAGTTTATCGTAAAATAAAACAGAGCCACCCATGCCGACAGACAACCAGCCGAAGGTTAGCATTGCGATGCCAGTATACAATGGCGATCGGCACATTTGTCAAGCACCAAATTTTTTGTTGCCAACTCTTTCTCTTCCCTCTCTTCTCTTCCTCTGCGTTCTCTGCGGCCTCTGCGGTTCATTTAATCTTATTCACCCATCCTACAAGGATTGCTATATCTTAGCAAATATTGAGCAAAATTATAATTTATTCTTAACCCATATCCTCATTTAGCGCGATTTAGGAACTCCCTTAATTCTGCTTTTTCCCCAAAAATCAACACAACAATTTGCTAAATACATTAGAAACTATGAAGCCTAATCTAGGAATGAACATCGCCGGCTACATCAACGGCGAATTTGGCATAGGAGAAGGTGTCAGAGCAAACATCAGAGCCGCCGAAGCCGCCAACATTCCCTTCGTCATCAACAATTTTACCCGCAGTCCCCACCGCAAGAAAGACACCACCTATCAAAATTTTAGCCAAGACAATCCCCATCCCGTAAACTTAATTCAAGTCAACGCCGATGAAGTTGCAACCTTTATTAAACATACAGGTTCCAGCTATTTTAAAAACAAATACAATATCGGCTTTTGGGCCTGGGAACTTCCCGCATTTCCCCCTGAATGGCAGCCAGCCTTTAATCACTTTCACGAAATATGGACTTATAGTAACTATTGCGCCGAGGCAATTTCCGCAGTCTCACCAATTCCCGTTATCAAAATCATGCCCAGTATTGCTCTTCCCGCACCTTCCCTGAAAAGAGAAGCACTGAATTTACCTAAAGATAAATTTATTTTCTTATTTGTATTCGACTTTTCCAGTCGCATCGAGCGCAAAAATACTTTAGCGACAATTCAAGCATTTAAACAAGCTTTTGGCGAAGAGGATCGCGTATTATTGATTGTCAAATCTTCTAATTCAAACAAATTTTCAGAGGCTCAAGCCTCCTTAAACTCAGCCATAGCGAATAATTCCAATATCAAACATCTAGACGGGTATTTGTCCAAAGATAAACTTAATGGTTTGCTCTACAATTGCGACTGTTATGTATCCCTGCACCGCTGCGAAGGATTTGGCTTAACAATGGCTGAAGCCATGTTTTATGGCAAACCCGTAATTGCCACAGGCTATTCATCAAATACAGAATTTATGAATGTCGGCAATAGCTATTTAGCCAAGTATAAGTTAATCCCAATTGAGAAAGATTGCGGGCCTTACAAAAAAGGCAATGTTTGGGCAGAAGCGGATGTGGAACACGTTGCTGATTTAATGCGGTACGTCTTCAACAATTACCGGGAAGCTCAACAAATTGGAGCGATAGCGGCTGAGCAAATTAAGACTTTACTCAACCCGCAAGTTACAGGGAATAAAATTAGAAAACGTCTCGAATATATTGCCGAAATTACCGATAACTTTCAAAGCATACCTCTGTCAGGAGCTGCCAAAGCGCAGTCTGCCAAAATTAGGGCTAACTTGCCACCATCACAGCAACAAAGTCAATCAAAAGCAGAACTGCCAAACGGGCAGCCGAAGGTTAGCATTTGCATTCCGACATACAACGGAGAAGCATTTATTGGGGAAGCAATTCAAAGTGCTTTGGCCCAAACCTACCCTAACATAGAACTGATTATATCCGACGACGGCTCCACAGACCGCACAATTGCGATCGCCCAATCATTCCAATCACAAACCTCAGTCGATTGCCGGATCATACTGCACCGCAACTACGGCTTATCACAAAACTGGAATTTTTGCCTATCCCAAGCAACAGGTCAATACATTAAATTTCTGTTTCAAGACGACTTGCTCGCACCAGAATGTATTGAAAAAATGGTCGCACTCGCCCAACAAAATCCCGAAATAGGTATGGTTTTCTCCCCGCGCGGCATCACCATAGCTGAAGATGAATCTAACCCAATTTTGCGGATAGCTTCCCAATCAATTAAAGATTTGCATAAAAGTTGGTCTAATTTAAAATCTATTCAGCCCGGAAAAGAATTACTGGCAGATACTAACTGCTTGACCAACCCGATAAACAAAATTGGCGAACCGAGTACCGTCTTAATTGCCGCGCGAGTCTTTGAAGAAATAGGATTATTTGATTCGGGATTATCTCAGTATGTAGACTTAGATATGTGGTGGCGAATCATGGGGAACTATCACATCGGATTTGTAGACGAAAAACTGTCCTCACTGCGGATTCATCCCGAACAACAAACTTGGAAAAACTTCGCGGCTGGGGAAAATCATAAGGATGTAGTAAGATTTTACAAAAAACTACTCAATAGTCCTGATTACAGTTTCCTGAATCAACAAATCAAACAGCAAATCCGCCAAAAGCTGGCATTGAGAACCCAGCCGAGTTTATCGGAATTGTCAGCAATGCTTGATCAATACAAGAAATTCCCCTCAAAACAGCCTCTTCTCGCGCTGCGCCCCTACCGCCAACAGCTAGCTGAATATTGGCTGAATTTGCCAGCGGAAAAATTAGAAACTGCTTACTCGAAAGACATGGGGAAAGCTCATAAATTGCTACTACATAGCGGTCTCAAACATGAAACTTTAACTGACGAAGAACAAAGTTTTGTCCAGGAGTTATCCTCGAAACTTGCTGAAGGAGGGGAAATTGCCGAGAAGATGCAATATCTCCTCGCAGTGATGCTGTACAGCGACGCTTATCAGTTGCCGCTTGATTATAACAATGCAGCGATTCCCCAGTGGTTTTTTGACGACTTTCTGAAATTCCTATTTCAGTCGCCGAATTATTTTCAAAGGAGATGTGGCATTGTCAAGAACGGGCAAGATGCCCGTTCCACAAGAGATGAATTTTCTGGTGGAACAGGCATCTTGCCTGTTGCTTCCACACAAGATGAATTATCTGGTGGAACAGGCATCTTGCCTGTTAGTTCCACAACAGATGAATTATCTTGTGGAACAGGCATCTTGCCTGTTAGTTCCACAACAGATGAATTATCTTGTGGAACAGGCATCT